>JAJDAH010000380.1 GCA_029261965.1 Polyangiaceae bacterium | reverse complement strand
GTACTGGTGCCCGAGTCGCGTTTCGCCCGTCTGAACGAAGCCGTGACCGGAACCCTGGTGCGACGTCTCGAACGCTCTCGGCGGGGGTTGCTCGAGACCTACCCGGACGAAGCGTATCCGGTGGACAACGCCGCGGTCGTGGCATCGATAGCCCTGCACGGCCGTGCCACCGGTACCGACCGCACACCGCTCATCAAAAAGTGGTCCGAGCGCGCCCGCCGGAGATGGGTCGATTCGAAAACGGGCTTGCTCGTTCAGAGCGTGTCACCGAGAACGGGGAAACCCGTGGACGCGCCTCGGGGCTCGGGCACCGCTCTGGCCGCCTACTTTCTCGCGTTTGCCGACTCGCAGCTCGCCGGCGAGCTTCACGAAGCCCTCGAACGTCAGCTACGGTCGAACCTGCTCGGGTTCGGCGTACTGAGCGAATACGCCGACGGCGGTGCGCGTTCGGGCGGCGACATCGACTCGGGGCCGCTGATCGCCGGCTACAGCATGTCCGCGACGGGCTTTGCGATCTCGAGCTGCCGAAGCCACGGCAACTTCGACTGCTTTCGACGCACCTACGCGCTCGTGCACCTGATGGGTGCGCCGACCGACGTCGGCGACGTTCGCACCTTCGTCTCGGGGGGGCCGCTCGCTGATTCGATAATGTTCGCGATGCTGACCGCACCGCGCGCCGGAGCCCTGGCGTCGTGACTCACCTTCGCGGGAAGCTGGTCCGATGGGGGCTCTTCGTGACGGGGCTACTCGGAGCGCACCTCGCGCTCGAGGCTTGGCTCGCCGGGGGAACGATCGTCTCGGCGCTCCTGTCTCCCGGCGCACACACGCCGTTTTTCGAGCTATTGGTGGCCGTCGCGTTCCTGCTCTCGAGGATCGTCGTGCTCGTCGTGCTGCCCGCGGCGGCGGCGGGCGCGCTCGCGTGGGCCGTCGCTACGCCACTTGTCCGGATGCTTCGAGCTCCTCGAGCAGTGTCACGTCCGAGAAGAGCTTGATCTTCGCTTCTTCGTAGCCCGGCCGAACGCGATCACTCACGAGGCCGGCGCGAATGATGCCGGGCATGATCAGCCCGCGGAAGCTGTGCACGCTCCCCGGCGTCGCGTCCATCTTGAACCCATTCGACAGCTCGACATGGAGCGCAGCGACGAAGTCCGCCGGGTCGATGCCCACGTCCTCGAGCACCCACTCGAAACCCTTCATGCCGTCGGGACCGCGCCGCCAGGCGAGAAACTTGCGCGTCATCATGAGGGTGAAGTCTTCGATCTCTGCGCGATCGTCGGGGTGCATCTGAGAAATCGATTCGGTCAGGTAGAGGTTACCGAACGCCACATGCCTGGCTTCGTCCTTCGTCACGTACTCGAGAAGTTGCCTCAAGAGCGAGCATCCCGTCGACGCCCGTACGTTGATGAAGGATGCCAAAGCGAGGCCTTCGATCATGACCTGCATGCCGACGGTCTTCGCCTGCCACTTCTCCGCCTCGAGGATCTCCTGGAGGATTTCGTAGAGCGGCTCGGTCACCGGATAAATCTTGTCGAGCTTGCGAATGTACTTGCCGAACACCTCGACGTGGCGTGCCTCGTCCATTGCCTGGGAAGCCGAGTAGAGCTTGGCTTCGTAGTCGGGCACCTCCGAAACGAGCTGACCGGCCACCATGAGCGCGCCCTGCTCTCCGTGGAGGATTTGGCTGAGGATGTAAGCCGAGTAGTGCGCGTTGAGATCCTCTCTTTGAGACGCGCTCAGTTTCTTGAAAAAGTCGAGCTGGAGAAACGCCATACGGCTCTCGTCGAGAATCTTGCCGCCGGGATCGACCCCCACGGACCAATCGATGTCGACCGAAGCGTTCCACTGGTCGCGTTTGGCTTTTTCGTAGAGCTTGTCGAGCTTGTCCTGCTCGATTTCGTAGCCCCAATCCCAAAGCACCTCGAGGGGAGACGTCATCGAAGACTGTTTCACGGCGCTCGTTTCACCCATCGCACGAGCTTACGACGCGCCCAGGTCACCCGAGAGCTGCATCTGCGCATGCCAGAGGACCCTAAGGTGCAGCGCCCCCGGCAGAATCCCTCGAATCCAAAACATACCGCAGAGTATGTTCTCGAAAGTCGACGGCCTTGGACCGCGTCAACGCCTCACGCGCTCGCGCTGCAAGCGCACGCGTTTTTCGGTGGCTTCGCGGTGGACCGTGACGATCACATCGCTGCCAGCGGGACCGGAGAGCCGCGCTCGTGCGTCGTCCATCGACTCGGGAACGACACCATCCACGGCGCCGAGTACGTCCCCAGCACGCAAGCCCGCACTCTCCGCATCGCTCGACGGGGCGACGTGCACCACGACGACGAAAACCTCGCCCTGCTCGGTGCGCTCGCCCAGGGTGACGGCGACGCTTCCGCTCGCCGCGGGTTCGGCGTCCCCAGTGTCGCCGGAAACTCGAATCGTCACGTCGGCACTCTCGCGCCCGGCAGACACGGAAACTGTAGCGGAGCCACGGCCAACGTCCGCAGCGTAAGCCTCGATGGTGACTTCTCCCGGCGCGACGCCACGAAGCACGAACTCGCCACGAGCATCGCTCGCCGAAACCCCCGGCGGAAGCGCGCCGACGGGGAGATACGCCGGCGCGACGCCAACCGCGACCCGCGCCCCGAGAACCGGGCGGTCCTCGGCATCGACCACGCGGCCCCGGATGGATCCGGGTTCGACCAAGTCGATCGCCGGCGCCTCGAAAGCGCGGTCGGCGCGGCCGGTGGTCTCCACCTCTATGGTGATCTCGGATTGTGCGTAGTCGGGGTGACTCACGATGATGCGCGCCCGTCCCGGCGTCACGTCAGTGAAACGATAGGCACCATCGCGATCGGTAGTTGCGTGCTTTCGCGCCCCTTCACGGATGAGCACGACGCTTGCGCCCCCGACCAGGGTGCGACCGCGAACTGCCGTCACCTCGCCCTCGACGATCACTCCCGCTCGAAGGGTGACCTCGATCTCTTCGGGCGCTGTCTCCGCATCGATCACGGTTCGCGCCCATCCAGGCGCTTCGACCGAGATGCGAAGCGGCAACCCGGCGACATCGTCGAGGGCAATGAGGCCGTTTTCGTCGGTGAACAGCGTCTTTCGAAGCGGCGCCGAAGGATCGAGCGACGTCAGGGTCACCTGCGCCGTTTCGATCGCGCGCCCGGAATCGTCGGACACGGAAATCTGCACCTCGCCCCTCGGCGCAGGAAGGACCAGCTCGATTTCCCTTTTCTCGCCATCTGCAATCGTGACCGTTTCACGGTGGGTCACCCGATCCACCGCATCCGGACGCGCAAGGCTCAACACCACCTCGTCGGGTACCGCAGCGAAAGCGAAGGTGCCGTCGGTCGCGGTCATCGTGGTCCGCTCGAGCGTCCCCTTGACCGCCGTCAGGTCGACACGCGCGCCGACGACCGGACGGCCGTCCTCGTCGACGACACGCCCTTCGAGCGCACCTCCGACAAGCATGACGACTCGGACCTTGGCCTCACCACCCGGGCCGAGGGTCACCGGATCGCTCACGGCTTCCACGAACGAGGGGTGCCGAACCAGTGCGCGCACGCGACCAGGGGTTACCGGTCGCGCCGTGAATTCACCGTCGGCGCTCGTCACCCACGGGGCGATGCGGGGGCTCGAAGCGACGTCGCTCTTTTGCGCGGTCGACCAAATCGGTGACACCGGAGCGGAGCCAGCCCGAGGTATCGGAGGGATCGGCCCCGGCATGACCCCGAGCTCCCCAGCCGGAAGAAGCGGAGCCGGCCCGGCGATCGCCCACTCGAAATGCGTGCGGCGAAATTCGAGAAGGTTCGGTGTTTCGGCCACTGGCTGGCCGTCTAGGCCTGTTCCGATGATCTCTATCGACGCCCCCGGCACCGGATCCCCGCTGGCATCGACCACCTCTCCCCGAAGCACACCCCCGCGCAGCAGCGGGATTCGAACAGAGCCATCGACTTCCTCCGGCACGACGACCGCCGCCCGCGGCACGAAACCATCCGCCCGAGCGGCGAGAGTCGCCGGACCGGCGGGCAACGGCCCGAGTGTGACGGTGCCATCGGCTCCAGTCCTGCCCAGGATGGGAAACGAGCTGAGCCCGCTTTCGACCAGCGCGACGTCCGCCGCCGGCACGACAATCGGGTTGTCACCGTCGCCATCGGTCACCAAGGCGGTGATTCGGCGACCCGGTCGCAAGCTGAGCGTGACTTCGGCGTGCTCTCCCCGCTCGAGCTCGACCCCGATCATGGTCTCGGACACGAGGTCGCCTCGTGTCGCCTTGAGATCGTACGCGCCGGCGAGCAGCCCGGCGATACGGGCAACGCCGGCTCGATCCGTCACGGCGGTGCGCGCGGGCCAGAGACTCGAGCCGACGATCGTCACTTCGGCGTCGGCGACCGGACCGCCGCCGACCGCGACGACCCGCACGTCCAGCCCGCCGAGGCGCCGCAGCGTGATGGTGAGATCGGCCGTAACCCCAGAACGCGTGACAGCTTCATAGCCGCGAGCAGCCGCCTTGACCGTCCAAGGCCCCGGAGCGAGGCGCCCAACCCGGGCCGCACCGCGGGCGTCGGTGAGCGCCCCATACGGGAGCGGATCACCGGCGGTCACGAGGACTGTCGCCTGGTCGATCGCCTGCTCCTTCTCGTCCTGAACCCACACCGTCAAGTCACGTTCGCTCGGCAGGCCGACGGTGATTTCTCGCCCGCCTCGATCGAGCACGCGTTGCGTCGACATTCGCGCGTGGCCCGGGGCATCGGCCAGAATCCAAACGACGCCGCGCGGCAAATCCTCGAGCTCGACCACGCCCTTCTCGTCGGTGTGCGCCGACGCGGCGAGGTAGGTGCGACCGTCGAGCAGCCAGAAGACTCGAACGCGCGCAGACGCGATCGGCGGGCCCGTCGGGACACATTCGGAATCGCCCTCGGGACAGACTTCGTCGGACGCGCGCACACGCACGAGCAGCTTCGCGTCGCGTTCGGCGGCAACGTCGGGGAGCTGCTCGACCCCCGGAGCCTTCAACCGGCGACCGGGCGCGACGTCGAGCAACCCCGCCACGAAAACCAGACAGGCGACGGTCGCCACAAAACCGACGACTCGATCGAATGTCCGGCCCGAATCCACTTGGGCCACGATAACGCGCCGGGAGGACCGATGGCTTCCCGCACTGCTCGGACGTTTGGCCCCGTTTTGGTCGGCATCGGCGAATCAGGCTACCCTTTGCCCATGCGCGGCTTGCTTCCGGCGCTGCTCGCGCTCGGTGTGGCCACCCTCGCCGGGTGTCCTGGGGACGAGGGGCCTCCTCCGATCGGAAGTCTCGAGCGCGACGCCGGCAATGGGGGAGGCACCGGCGGGGGCTCGACCCTGATCGACGCCGGGTTTCGCGATGGCCCTCCGGACCCGGACGCGAGCGGGCTCTGCGGCAACCTGATCATCCCGGTAATCGTCGATCGACCCAATCTCTACTGGATCGTCGATCGTTCCGGGAGCATGAACGCGAATCTGGCCGGCAGCGCGTTCACGAAATTCGTCAACGCTCGCATCGCCATCGCCGACGTGCTGCGCGCGATTGGACACCGAGTCAACGTCGGCGCCTCGCTGTTTCCCAGCCCCTTCTCGCCGGATCCCATTTGCGGGCCGGGCGAAGAAATATTTCCAACCCAGCCCGGTGACCCGTTGAGCTTCAGCCAGGCCGGCGAGGACGGCCCCGCCCTCAAGGAGCTTCTGAGAATTTTTGCCGGTTTCGGACCGAACGGTGGAACGCCAATTTCGTCGGCCCTCGAAACGGTGCGGCCCACACTGACGAGCCTCGAGGGCGAAACGGCCGTCGTGCTCGTGACGGACGGGGCGCCCAATTGCAACGCCAACGCGGTTTGCTCGGCCGACTTGTGCGGCTTGAATCTCGCCGGCTCGACCGTTCAAGGGGTGCAGTGCATCGCCCCGGTCAACTGCTGCGATCCGGCGTTCCTAGCCGACGGCCCCGCGAGCTGCGTCGACTCGGACGCGACAAAAGCCGCGGTCACGAGCTTGTTCGATGCCGGCATCAGGACGTACGTCGTGGGCATGCCGGGCTCGGAGTTGTTTTCCAACCTGCTCGACGAGCTGGCCGTCGCCGGTGGAACGCCGCGCGAAACCTCGCCGCTTTACTACACCGTGTCCGGCGCAGACGACCTCAGCTCGACCTTGTTGGAAATTGGTGTCGACATCGCGATCAGTTGCACCATCGACCTCGAAACCGAGCCGCCGGATCCCGAGAGCGTCAATGTCTACCTCGACCTCGCGCTCACACTCTTCGACGAAATCGACGGGTGGTCGTTCAGTAGCCCCACGACCGTGGAGATCAACGGGGCCGCGTGCGATCGACTCAAGAGCGGCGCCATCGGCCAAGTGCAGGTCGTGGCTGGATGCCCAACCGCCGTTCCCTGAACCCACGCCGACATGACCGACCCGGAACTGCTCTCCCTCCGAGAGGCCATCGACGAAATCGACGCCAAGCTGCTGGAGCTCCTCGCCGAACGGGTCCGCGTCGTGTTGGCCGTCGGCGAATACAAGCGCAAACGCGGCGTCGCCGTCTACGACCCCTCCCGGGAACGGCGGATTTTCGCCGCCCTCGGAGAGTTGGCCGAGCCGCCCCTCGACGCCGACACGGTCCGGCGAATCTTCGAGCGGATCATCGACGAGTCGCGCGCCATCGAGCAGCGCTTCGTCACGAGCGACTAGCGGTCGGCCCGCTGGCCGAATTTTCGACAAAAACCCGAGCATTTCGGCTTATTTGACGCACTGCGCCTTGCGTGAGGACGCTACAGTGGCGACCCTAATTAACCGGGCTGCGAACGCCCGGCGCGACCGGGAAAACCCGTCGAAATCCGGCCGGCTTCCTGCTTACCATGCGCGACCCCCCCGCATCCGCGGAGGGTCACCTCGAGGCCGCCCCACCTAGGGAGGGCCACACCCCCCAAAGTGTTGAAGATGCCTGACATCGTCAGGCGAAGAGGCGGTCTCCTCGCTCGATCCCGAGCGTCGGGCCGCTGCGGAAAGGAGAATCGAATTGAAGAGCGCCCAAACGACGATCGATGCGCCGCGATTCCGTCCGTACACGCGCAAACACATCGATGCCATCGCCAAGAGGCATGGTCTGACGCACGAGCAAACCATCGCCATGAAGGCGGTCTCGTGGGTGTTGCCGTTTCGGACCAACGAGTACGTGCTCGAGCACCTGATCGATTGGGGGAGCGTTCCAGATGATCCGATTTTCCAGCTGACCATCCCTCAGGCTGGGATGCTGGACGCCGCGGACTTCGCGCACATGTCGAACCTGGTGCGAAGTGAAGCCTCGACCGAGGAGCTGAAAGCCGAAGCTCGCAAGATTCAGGACCGGCTCAACCCACATCCAGCCGGTCAGATGCAGCTCAACGTGCCGCAGGTGAACGGTATTCCGATCCCCGGCATGCAGCACAAGTACCGCGAAACGGTCCTGTTCTTCCCCACGCAGGGCCAGACCTGCCACGCGTATTGCACCTATTGCTTCCGCTGGGCGCAGTTCGTCGGCATCGAGGATCTCAAGTTCGCGAACAAGGAGCCCGCGCTGCTCCGCGAATATTTGATGCAGCACCCCGAGGTCAAGAGCCTGCTTTTGACCGGCGGCGACCCAATGGTCATGAGCACCAAGGTGCTGAGCCGTTACATCGACGCGCTACTCGAACCGGGCCTCGAACACGTTCAGAGCATCCGCATCGGCACGAAGGCCGTCGCCTATTGGCCCCAGCGTTTTGTCACCGACCCGGACGCCGACGAGCTGCTTCGACTGTTCGAACGGGTCAGCAAGTCCGGGAAGCACCTCGCGCTCATGGGACACTACAGCCACCCCCGCGAGCTCGAAACGGAGGTTGCCCGGACCGCCGTTCGTCGAATCATCGATGCGGGCGCGACTGTGCGATGCCAGGCCCCACTCATCCGACACGTCAACGACGACGCCGACGCCTGGTCGCGACTCTGGAACCATCAGCTGCGACTCGGAGCCGTGCCTTATTACATGTTCATCGAGCGAGACACGGGTCCGAAGCACTACTTCGAGGTGCCGCTGGCCCGCGCCTACGACATTTTCAGCACCGCCTATCAGCAGGTATCCGGGCTCGGCAGAACCGTGCGCGGGCCGAGCATGAGCGCGACTCCAGGCAAGGTACTAGTCGACGGAGTGACGACCATCGGCGGCCAAAAGGTTTTTGTTCTCAAGATGATCCAGGGCCGCAATCCGGAGTGGGCGAACACGGTCTTCTTCGCCAAGTTCGACCCGGACGCCACGTGGCTGGACGACCTCCAGCCTGCCTTCGGCGAGAGCTCGTTCTTCTTCCATGACGAGGCGCGCGCGCCGCAACGCCAACTCCCCATCCTGCGCGACATCGAACCAGACAGTCTCAGCGTAAACTAGCGGTCCTAATGGTCCGCAGGGGCCACGGTCGGCACCGGCACGCTTCAGTGCAGCGTGTGCCAATCAGTGCAGCGTGTGCCAATCAGTGCAGCGTGTGCCAGTCAGTGCAGCGTGTGCCAGTCAGTGCAGCGTGTGCCAGTCAGTGCAGCGTGTGCCAGTTGCCGTCGTGCTCGACTTTGGGAACCTCGCCGTCTGGCAGCGGCAACACCTGCCGGATGACTTCGGGGAGCAGCTCTCCACGTGGCAAGACGATGCGAACGCGCGCCTTCTCTTCGAGCTCGTCCATGCGACGCTGGCGCGCGTCCTCGACGGCTTCCTCTTGCTCCCACCGGTCGAGCGTTTCTTTCGAGCGCTTGCGGCGCTTTCGCCAAGCGACGGCGAACAAGCCGATCATGCCCACCCACACGATGCTTCCGCTGAAAATGATCGGCCAAAACGTGTATCGCTTCGCGACGTCTTGGCGCCACTCGTACTCGAGCATGGCCAAGTCGAGCCCGTAGGAATCGCGCAGCGCCGATTCGAAAGTTTGTTTCGAGCCACGATCTCCCCGCAGACGCCCAAGGAGCTGGGAAAATCGGTCACGGTCCTGGGTCCGCAGCAGGTAACGAACGATGTCTGCGGCTTCCGCGTAGGCAACGGACGCCCGCGCGGGTTCAGCCGGAAAAGATCGTTCGAGCTCGCGCAAACCGATCAGGTCGTCGGCAACGGTCGCAGTCCACAGCGACTGCAGCCGCACGGCGGACGCTTCGCCGGAGGCGAAGACAGCAAAACCCTCGTTGAACCAACGCGGGACTCGACGCCCGTCGAGAGCGTCGTGCAGCGCCACGTGAGCCAGCTCGTGGCGGTAGACCTCGATCAGGTCGTGGTGAGAGTTCGGATGTAGCGGGTGCACGGTCAAGAGCACCAGTCCGAGCCCGGAATACGCCACACCCGCCGCGTACTTCGGGAAGGGGCTGCCGACCGGCGCCAAATCCGCCATTTCCCCGGGCGTCCGCGCAATGCGGATGTGCACATCGGTGAGCACGGCGGCGCCGAGCATCTCCCCGAGCTCGGCTCGAAACTCTTCGGCGCGTTCCGCTAACGGCTCGACCTGCTGGCGCACCGACGGCGGGTAGGCGAACGTGATCCAGTTGCCGATGCGCAGCGTGTTGTAACCAGCGGGGACCGGAGGCCGCTGGACTTCAGACTTCGATACCCGCGGAGAGTGGCTCGGATCGCGGTATTCGGGCTCGTCCGTGCTGGCGTCGGGGGCTTCTTCCATCGACGGCACGTTGGCGACCGGGGCCGCTGGCGGCGTAGGCGGGGCGGCCTGGGCAATGCCAACCGCAAAAAGCGCCGAGATCAGCGCCGCAAGGAACAGGAGAAAGCGATGGCGACGGGCTGACATCGGTTGGACCGAACTCCCCAAACACGAGGGGAGAAAACTGGGCACCGACTATCAAGCGTAAGGTCGCCCATGCACTCCGTCAACGTGACCACCGGTCGAAAAACCGGCTTCGCTGTCAACCCCCCAACCAGCTTCCGACCCCCAAAACCAGCGGCGCCGAGGAACGCGCCGACTCGAGCAGCTCTGGTGTCGCGCGGAGCACGAAAAAGCCACTCAGGGCCAGCACCACAAAGACAACGATTCCACCGAGCTTCGCCAAGCGTTGGACGGGGCTCGGAAGACTCAGGCGACTCGCAACGACGACGACGATGACCGCGAGCAAGACGTCAAACATTTGACCGCGGGCTCCGCTTCTCGCACCGATATCGCCGAGTGCCGGCGCCACTTCTCGGGCGGCGAGGGCGAGTGAAAACAGAATCGACCCGGCGAGAGCGGCTCGCCCGACCAGCCGCATGCGGCCAGCGGAGCGCGCCCACTGCCCGAAACGCGCCGCGAGCGCGATGGCCCCGAGCATCATCACCGCCGAGCCGATCGCAAAAGTGGTCGCCCCGAGCGGGCGATGGTGCGTGAACACCTTGAGGAGCGCGGCGAAAAACATCAGCGGTCCGAGAGCGATGAGCACGGCCGCGGGCAATGGCGAGGCGGCCTTGGGCCACGGGCGCGACGCCCGAGCCGCCATCAACAAAGGCGCCAAGAGAAGAACCGCACCGCCAGCCAATCCCACGCAAGCGATGGGCACAGACACCGCTTCGCCGGCCACTCGCCACGCCGCGGGCACCGCGACAACCAAGGCGCACAGCACCCCCAAGAGCGCACCTTCTCCGAGCGACGCCGACCGCTGCATCACGTTGGTCGGAGCTCGAGACGCAACCGGCGCGTCACGTTCTCCGACACGTACCCTTTCTCGAGAAACCACGAAACCGAGCGCTCCAGCGCCACTTTCGCCGGGCGGTGCTCGTAGCCCAACTGGGCCTCCGCCTTCTCGCTCGAAACCCAGGCGTAGCCGAACGCATAGTCACGCGCGAGACGCCGAGTCACCGCCGGATCGGCTCCACCAAAGCGCGCTGCGAGCTCGAGAAGCACGCCGCTCAGCATGACGATGCCGCGGGGAACGTTCATGCCCGGCCGCGCGAGACCCGTGTAGTCCGACAGAATGCCAAACATCTCTTCGAAGGTGACGTTGTCACCACCGAGAATGTAGCGCTCGCCGATGCTGCCGTTGTCCATGGCCAGCATGTGCCCGCTGACGACGTCGTCGACATCGACGATGTTCAACCCTCCGGCGGTCACCGGGAACTTCAGCCAAGGCGGATACCGCAGATACTGAAGAATGCCGTCACCCGACGGTGTGGGCTTCCAATCTCCTGGTCCGAAGATCCCCGACGGCAGAACGATGACCGCGGGCAAACCCGCGTCGATCATTTCTTGAACGACCTCTTCAGCTCGGTACTTCGAGAGGATGTACGTCTCGGCGTCGGGCAAGTTGAACTCACTCGACTCGTCCATACTGGAGCGATCGCTCGTCGTGCCGAGGGCGGCGACGCTCGACGTCACGACGATCTTTTCGAGGCCGCGGCGACGCGCAGCCTCGAGAGTGTTGCGTGTGCCTTCTATCGCGGGCGCCAGAATGTCCTCGGGGTTCGGCGCCCACATGCGGAAGTTGCTCGCGACGTGGTACAGCCGGTTGCAACCAGCAAGCGCGGCGAAAACGGTGTGACCCACCATGATGTCGCCGACGGCGAGCTCGACTTGTCCAGGCGAGTAGCCGCGAAGCTGCTTCAAGCTCGACCCGGGCCGCACGAGCGCCTTGACCTGTTCACCGCGGTCGACGAGCGCGCGGACGAGCCGGGAACCGACAAAGCCGGATGCGCCGGTGACGAGAACGCGACTCATCAGAGCCCGCTGGCTACCCTCCGCGGCAAAGCGCGTCGAGCCACCGTTGCCGGGCGTCGACGGCAGCGCTGACCGTTGGCGCGGAGCGCCATACCGGCGGCGGCACGCGCAACGACGGGGGCCTCTTTTGCCAGAAGCGGCGTGAGACGCTTCTTCAGGTCCGTCGGCCCGAGCTGTCCGAGCGCCCAGACCGCGGCGGGTCCGATCGCATGCGCTGCCTCGGACGCACGACCGTCGACCAGCTTGTTCGCCCAATCCGTGAGCAGCCGAATCGACGTCTGGTCGCACATCAAGCCGAGGGCACGCGCAGCGTTCGCCCGTACGGCGAGGATCTCATCGCCGTCGGAAAGTCGCTCTCGCACGAGCGGCGCCTCGGCGAGCGCGCGCCGATTCCCGAGCGCCAGAACTACGGGCAACCGTACATGACCGGATTGGTCTTCGAGAGCGCCGGCGAGCGCTCGGTCAATCGAACGACTCGGACCGAGATCGGCGAGGGCCCGCGCCGCTCGAGACCGGACGAGCGGCCACCGGTCCTTGGTGAGTCTCTCGACGATCTGCTCCCAAGCAAACGTACCGTGGGGGCTACCAAGCGTCGCGACGGCGGCTTCGCGAACACGCACGTTGTCGTCGCCGAGAGCCTGGAGGAGCTCGTCGCGAAACTCGCCGGGCCGCTGGACACTGAGCGCCGCGCCGGCGCGGACGAAGTGGCTCTCGTCCGAAGTGATCGCTTTGGAGAGAAAGCTCTTGGCCGCCGGCGACGAGCGGGCGAGGTGCGCGGCGGGAACGAGCAACAGATAGCGAGTGCGCAGGTTCGCGCCCGGCTTGGCCAAGCGAAGAAACGCCCTTTGGGCCTGAGCGCCGAATCGCGGGAGCCGAGGCCCGAGGGCGCGCAGCAAGTCGATGCTCACCACCGGGGGCACGGACCCATCGTCGAGCGCTTCGCGGATCTTGTTGGCGGACTTTTCCGAGGTCGAAGCCCTCGCCAGCGCCACCCGCAGCACGGCGCGGATCTCTCGGTTTCCCTTCGCGACCCGAGCGAGCATCTCGGTCACGGCGGTATCCGGCGCGACCACGGCCAGCATCTCCGCGAGCAACCCGACGGTTTTGGCGTTGGCTCGACGGAGGGCTAGCGAGAGCGGCTCAGCGCTTTCGGAGCCACAACGCCGAAGCCGATGGCTCGCGTGGATCTGTTGCGCCGCATGTGCTCCGAGCAATGCGCGCACGTACACCGGCACCGACGTCTTGCACGGCGCGTGGTCCACGACGTCGAGTGCGACGCGGCGGCCGCCTTCGTCCAGTCCATCGAAGGCCTTCGCCACCGCGCCGAACGCCGGGTCGCCTAGATTCCGAAGCACGGCGGCGGCGGCGACCGCACGAGCGTCACCGCTGGCCAGCGCCGCCACGAGCTCCGAGATGCTTTGCGAGCCAAGCTCGCTCTCGGCCGAAATTTCGGCGAAGGAGACTCGCATGTCCTTGCCTTCGCCTTGAGCGCTGTGGGTCACGAGGGCGACGCAGTCGGTTCGCACGGGCTCGGGAAGCTTCACGGAGTAGCGGGCGCCGGGAACACCCCACACGTCCTCGGGCATCGACACATGAAAGAGACGCTTGGGCGTCGCGAGGTAGATTTCGTCCGGCGCGACGCCGTTCGCGGGCGTTTCGGTGGGCGGTCGAATCACGATCTCGAACGCGCGGATGCCCACCTCGGGGGTGGCTTGGAGGACGGCAAACTCGCCGCGCCCCGATCCACCCCGCCCTTCGGCCCATGTGGTCTCGAGGTCCGAATCGGTGAGCGCCGCCGGATTCGTTCCCGACGCCGCGCTCGAGGCGGCTACCGCGCGCAGGAGCGGCGGCCCAGGCTTCCACTCCCCTTCGAGCCGAGTCGCGCCGATCCTGGTTGCCGCCGAACGCTCTTGAACGGAGAGGCGATGCATCCGCGCCGCCTTGAGCTCGAGACTCTTTGCGACGAGCATTTTCGGTCGAAGTGCCGCCGGTCGCCCGCACAGCGTCAGGTCCTCGCGCTGCTCGCCGATGACGATTCGACGCGTGCCATCGGCCATGGCCTCGGACACCTGCACGATGGGACCCGAGCGAAGCCCGTCTTGGCCCTTCACCAGCCCCGTCCAATCGTTGAATACGATCTTCGGCTGCGCGCCCCGACTGGGCGCCGCGAGCACGGTTTCCCACGCTCGAACCCCGACGGGGATCCGCACGTGCACCGCGTGGCGCCCCTGACCGATGGGCACGACCGCGACCGTGCCCCGAGACGCCTGCGCCAACGCCTCGGGCGCGATCGCCACTGGGGACTCCGCACCGGCGCACGGGGCTTGTGCGCAAGAACGAGCGCTCAGCCCCGCGAGGCTCAACTTCACGTCGAGGGCCAGCTGGGCTCGACCGGGTGGAGCTGCGGCACCCGGGCTCTGAGCGAACGCCGGGCTCGCCGACAGACAGACGAGTCCAACCAGCACCTTGGGGAGTCGCACGCCGCGATACTGTCAGCCCTCCGCCGCCGATGCCAGCTTAGCGCCGGCCGCGCGCATCGCGCCCGCTACGTTGGTCGCTCGATTCGGCCGTCGACGTGTTTCGCGAACCGACCCTCCGGTCTCGAGTGCACCGGATCGTCCTTTTGCCACGGCCACCCGCCGAACTCAGTTCGCCGGTAGTCAGAAAATGCTTGCCGGATTTCTTCCTCGGTGTTCATCACGAACGGCCCGCGCTTGGCGACGGGTTCGCCGATCGGCTTGCCCTGCATCATCAGCAGCTCGGACTCCGTGGGTCCGTTTTCGAGCACTGCCTCCCGGTCGGGCGCGAGCTGGATTCGGTGTCGCACATCGACCGCGCGACCCCCGACGCTCAAGCCGCTGCCCCGGAAATAGAAGAGCGCCCGATTCGAGCCGGGCCGAGCGGGCGGCATGACCCAACGCGCCTCAGCCGCCAGCTTGATGGTCCAAATCGCCACGTCGCTTTCGGGATCGGCCGCCCAAGAATTGGGCGGCGGCGATGGAGCCGCGACGGCACCGAGACGACCGGCCACGAGGTCGATCTCCGCGGCCACTCCACCGACGTCGCGCGCGACCACGACGGGAATGCTCGGCTTCCAGAGCATCGAGAAGTGCGGCTGCACCATCTTTTTCGACTGGGGAAGGTTGAGCCAGAGCTGGAACATCTCGAGCGGGTTCTGGTTGGTGCGCCGTACGAGCGGGAACATTTCTGCGTGGAGGATGCCCGCTCCAGCGGTGAGCCACTGCACGTCGCCTTCGCCGTACCGAGCCGTCGCGCCGAGTGAATCCGAATGATCGAGCAAACCGCGACGAACCACCGAGACGGTTTCGAACCCGCGATGAGGATGCCGCGGGAAGCCGGGAACGGTTTGCCCGTGGTACATGCTCCAGCCGTCTTTGCGGCCAAAGTCACTGCCGAGCTGGCGACCCGCGAGCGATGCCGCCGGCCCCATCTGCTCGTTGCCCGCGGGGTAAGCGTCGTCGTGGTAGGCGCAAAAAAGAAACGGGTCGAGCGTCTGCCAAGTGGCGCCGAGCGGCTCCACACCAACCACCGGATCGGCCCGGGCGCTCGTTTTCCTACCGGGGTCGGCTTCCCCGGGGTCGGCTTCCCCAGAGGCCGCTTTGCCCGGACGGGCGCGCTCGCAGCCCACTCCAACGACGCCGCCGGCAACCAACAGCTTGAGCGCGTCTCGTCGAGTGATGCTCATCGGCGTCGAGCGCCCGCGGCGGCGCCGTGCACGTGGGAAGTCAGGGTAAGGCCAGACCCCACGCCGCGTCCAGGTGCCCGGCGACTCAACCTTCGTCGGGCGAGGCGAGCTTGCGTGACCAGACAAAAAGGTCGCTTCGTTCCTCGCCCCGGAGCAGGTGCTGCTGCAGCCGACCTGTGCGACGGAAACCGTTCATCAGGTACGCCGCCGACATCTGAAGATCGTCGATCGGCGACACCGCAAAACAACTCACGACGTCCTGCTCGAAAAGCGCGTCGCAGAGTCCTCGAATCGCCGCGGTCGTCGCCGCAGCTTCTTTTTCGGTCCTCGGAGCCGTCAACAACTCGAGAAAAGCGTTGCTGAAGCACGGCTGGCTCTCGACGGACGCCGCCAACGAGAAACCGCCGCGAGCGGTGCAGAGATAACTCTTGCGGTCGACGTCGCGACCAAAGGGCTCGAAGCCCGTGAGGGCTCGACCGTTCCTGAGCGCCTGGCTCGTGGCCTTGACCACGTCCTGGTCGCGCTTGGTCTGGACGCGCACGGCGGGCATCGACTGGCCCTCGCGCTCTTTCGCCAGCTTGCGGGCAGACTGATAGAGCTTCTCGGCGCGGTTGTTCGCCGCTCCGTTGACCGGGTGAACGCCGGACTCGGCGTCGCGCCCATTCGTCAGCGCGCGCGGGACCATCGCCCCGAGAATGTGAGCGTCGCTGCGCTTGTAGAACCCGGGAATGCTGCCCTCGCGATGAAAACCGAGGCGGCTCCAGGTGGAAACCTCCTCACGCTCGACGAGCGTGAACACCCGCTCCATGCCCTCGCGCTGAGCCAAGCTCATCACGAACATGCGCTTCGCCGGGTTCGGCCCTGACCTGAAGTCGATGATCCTCAAGCAGCGGGTCCTCCGGTTGACCAGGAGACACAACGAAACGCGATCGTTGTGAAAGAGGATCTCTTCGAACGACCTAGTCTCGTGTGCCTTCGCAGCCATCTGTTCCCCAAATTCGCGGCAGGTCCCCCCGACCGCGAGCTAGTTGAGCCAGCCCCCGCCCCACGTTGTTTCGGCGTGTTGCGAGCGATGGCGTTTCAAAAGTGGAACGCACCGCGTACCACGAGGAAGCATGCCGAGCAACACCACGTTTCCCATGTAAAATCATGCAATTAACGATAAAGACTCCACAAACGGTCAAGGGATGAGCCGGAACAAATCCACAGATTCTCCGCACGGTTCGAGAAAACTGGAGCGCCCTCAATGACGCAATGCGGCATTGTTGCGCCTCCTGGTGTCAGCCCGCGCCGTAGCGGGAGGCCACATCGGGATCTGCACCGAGCGCCGCCAGGACTTCGCCGAGCCGGCCACGCGGTACCGAGACTCGCGTCGGCATGCCGCCACCCATGTCGAATAGCTCCACGAAATTCAGACCACTGTCGAACTTCGCGGCGATGCTCACGTTGTCGCGGTCGAGCACGATGCTGATGCGCGCCCGCTCTTGACCGAGCAGCAACAGGAGCGTCTTGTCGACTCTCGTGTAGCCCTCGATGACGTCGACGATGGCGAGGTCCGGCTCGAACGTCTCGTAGCTCGACGCCGCTCGACGAGTCTCCTGCTCGATCGGGACGAGCTCGGCAGCGGCTTCGTCGATCGGCTGCCACAGGGACGCGTCTTCCAGCCCGGTGGCCAGATGGCGCACCACAACCCCGAAAAGCCCGATGTCGCGGCTGCGTGCCCGAAGCGCGCGATCGATGCGCTCGCCGATGGGACTCGGCTTGCCGAGACGCGTATCGACGGCGTGAGCGTCGGCATCACATCCGTCATAGGGCTCGACGCCGCCGCGAGCCCACTTCGCGGCACTGGCGAGCCCGTCGAAATCGGTGTGGCAAACGATGGTGTCGACCGGACCAATGCGCTCGACCAGCGCCGGGTCGATCATCTCCGGGCACGCCCCGTGCTCCGCTTTGGTCGCGAGCACGAAACGGGGATCGTCGGCAAAGCGCCGATGCTCCTCGTGGTCGTGGTGGTCCACCCATCCTCGGAGTCGCTCGCCCAGACCATCGATGAAAGGGAGCGTGATCTTGTCGAAGCCCTTGCTACCCGCTCCGGCGAACGCGATGTCCACGACCACCACTCGACCAGAAATGCTCTTTGCTTTCGGTAGTTTACGCGGGGTGGCGTACTCGAATTCAAAAGGTAGCATTGCGGTAGGGGTTTCGCTCGTCCAATTGTGTGATGGCAACGAGCAAGAAGATAGTCCCAGGAGGCAAAGTGGAGACGAATCGGAACGGACTCACCCGGTGGGGCATGCTCGCCGCCTTGTGTTTGGCGGCCGGCAGTCTCGCAAGCGCGGCTACCGCCGAGCCATCAACCGGCCAAGCCGGCGGTACCGGCCGAAAGTGCATGCTCCAGGGTTCGACCCTGATGCCCAAAGATCTGAAGATCTACGACAAAGAAGCGGGCGGCAATCACATCGCTTCGTTCACGGGTGTCGAAAGCAAGCTGGTGACCTACGACTTTCCGAAGGCGAAAGGCGGACGCGTCGCCGTGCAGACTGGAACGGGCTCGGGGAGCTTCCGCATCGACGGGTGGATCGATGCCGACGAGCTGCCGCTCTACACCAAAGCCGAAATCCCTGCCGTGCGAGGGCACATCTGGATGGGAAGCAAGCAACAGGTCAGCTTCGTCGGAGCCAAGAACGATCGCATCAAGATCAAGCAGACGTTGAAGTACCCAATCCAGGGGACGTTCAGCGCATGGACCAACTGCACGTCGGTGTCGCTCGAACCGGGCACACCGCCAGGGTGGGAGAAGCCGGGACAGGCGCGCGGTTACGTCACGAAAAAGGATTCCGTCGACCTGTACGACTCTGCGGGCCAGGACCGACAACTGGTCGCGACCCTCTACAACGTGTCGGAAGAAGGAATTCTCTTCTGGAGCCAGAAGGCGCGGGGCGGGTACATCCACGTGGTCCACCACGGAGACATCGTCGTGGATGCGTGGGCGCGGCGACGAGATCTCAAGCGCTTGCCGTGGGGCGAGACGATGGATCAGCAGACCCGTCGCACCAATCGCAGCCGCAGCGGCCCCAAGCTAGCCGTGCAGGGCGAAACCAAGAAGGTCACCGCTACCAAGGAAGTCGCGTTGCGGCTGGCGCCGAAGGACACGACGCCGATCATCGGTGTGATCGAAAAAGGCACCGAGGTCCTCGTGCTCGACATCGTCGTCGGCTTCGCCAGCGTGTTGCCGAAATCGCTCAATCTGTCGCCGCCTGAACACTTCTGGGTGAACGCCAAGGATCTCGGCCTGTAGCCCCCGTCGGGACGCCGGCGGAGCTGGAGCTTCCGCACCCAAGCTGCCCCCAACAAACCCCCAGCCCGCCGCTCTCGGGGCCGGGCGTCGTCACGCGACCTGGCGCATCTTGCCCTTTACCCGCGCGGCCCGGTTTCCTAGCGTCGCGCGATGGTCAGCGCAGACGCCCTCCGCAAGGCGCTCGAACACCCTCTCGAGGGCACCGATCTGCCAGAGCTCGGGACCAAGTACGAGGGGAAGGTCAGGGACAACTACACGTCGGCCGACGGCAAACGATTCATCGTCGTCACCGACCGCGTCAGCGCCTTCGACCGAGTGCTGGGCACGTTGCCCCTCAAAGGGCAGATCCTCAATCACATCGCCGCATGGTGGTTCGAGCAGACGAAACGAGTCGCACCGAACCACGTCATCGAAACCCCCGATCCGAACGTGCTCGTCGCCAAGGAGTGCGACCCGCTGCCGGTGGAGATGGTCGTGCGCGCCTACCTGACAGGCACCACCTCGACGAGCATCTGGGTGCACTACGAAAACGGAAGTCGCCTGTTCTGCGGCAACAAGCTGCCCGAGGGGATGAAGAAGCACCAGAAGCTCCCGGAGCCGATCCTCACGCCGAGCACGAAGGCGGCTAAAGGCGACCACGACGTCTCCGCGTCCCGCGAAGAGATCCTCGAGCTGACAAAAATGCCGCCGAGCGAATTCGACGCGGCCGCCGAAATGGCGATGAAGCTCTTTGCCTTTGGACAGAAGAAGTGCGCCGAACGCGGGTTGATACTCGTCGACACGAAGTACGAGCTCGGCAAAACCAAAGACGGTGAAATCGTGCTCATCGACGAGATCCACACCCCCGACTCCTCGCGGTTTTGGTTCTCCAGCACGTATCAGGAGCGCTTCGACGCCGGCGAAGCCCCGGAGAGCTTCGACAAGGAGTATCTGCGGCGTTATCTCGCCGCCGAGGGGTATCGCGGCGACGGGCCCGTACCGCCAATCCCGGACGAGGTGCGCATCGAAGCGAGTCGACGCTACATCGAAGCGATTGAAACGCTCACCGGCGCCGCATTCGAGCCGAACCTCGAAGACCCGACTCCTCGGTTGCGAAAAAATCTCGGCCTGCCCTGAAGTCCGTCGAGGAGCGAACCCGTGAAAGCAACCGTCTACGTACGACTCAAGACCGAGGTTCTCGACCCGCAGGGCCGAGCAGTGCTGGGTGCCCTCGGCCATCTCGGTGTCAGCGGCGTGAAGGACGTACGGATCGGAAAGCTCATCGAAATCGAGCTCGATGATTCAGCCGGAAGCGAAGGCGACCTCGAACAGAAGCTCTCGAAGATGAGCGACGAGCTGCTCGCCAACCCGGTCATCGAGGACTACGAGATCCAGCTCGGCGATTGATCGCGCGCGCGGTTCATCATCACCGGCGGCGGCGGCCGCCGCGACGCGGTCCACCGCCGAAGTCCTCTTCTTCCTGAAGCGCCTGGTAGTCCTTCATCTGTTGCTCGTCGAGGACTTCGCCGAGCGCCGTGTCGGTCTGGGCCCGAATGGCGCCGGTTTGCTCACGCCACCCACGACGGGTCACCGGCCGCGGACCCCCGTCCGGAGGACGACGCAAGGCTTGGAACTTCTCGGCTTGTTCCTCGAAGATCTTCGAAACCTCGTCCTTCTGCTGACTCGTGAGGTTGAGCTTCTCGGCGAGGAAATCCGCCTGTCTGGCCACCCGCAGCTGTTGACGTTGCGCGCGGGTCACTCGTCGTTCTTCGTCGCGCTCCCACTCGACTCGGTCGAGCACGCTGCGAACCGCCAGCCCGAATACAGGGTCTTCGGCATCGACGACCGGGGACAGACGTTCGGGCGAGTCGTCGCCGGCGTCGTCGTTCGCCGCCATTTGCCGGGCGTACTTGCCGAGCTCCGCCGCCGCTGCGCTCTTGCGCTCGAGTGCGTTCACTCGTCCCGCGAGCGCTCGAGCTCGCCGGTCCGCGTCCTCGTCGGGGGTTCGACGGCGTTCCGCAGCCGAGGCCCTCGCCGGCTCCGGCTCTGGCGACACCTCCGCGGGGCGGACCAGCCACCACACGACGAGACCGCCAATCACGCCACCCGCAACCGCCGAACCCAACATCCGCGAGATCGAGCCCACCGACACGTTCGGCAGTGTGCCCGTCCGGCATCGAAACGCCAGCGCCACTTTGTCACGCGGCGCCTGTGGAGACCGGCACTCGCCGACAAGCTGACTCGTGACGATGTGCGCGGCGGCCGAAACAACCCGCGAACGACCAGTAGTGAAGGAACCGGGACGCGGAGCAGATCTGCGCCTTTGCCGTCAAAGCAATCACGGATCCAGGGGAGTAGTCGCGCCGCGGCCCATCTGGCACGGACCTCGCACCCGCCCGACGCGATGCGAATCGATCGTTGTCTACGTCGCGGCGTTCAAGGGGTCCCTCTGCCGGTGCTCGCCCTCGCCGCTTATTTGAACGCCCAGGGGTGCAATCACCTCCTCAGCGCCGAATGGCTTTCCTACGCCGTGCCGCCATCAAAGGCTCCGCACTCGGACGCCGAGACCGTGCCCCCCAGCAAGCCGACCGGCGCGCCCGCTGCGGCTGTCGACACATTCAGAATGGCGCCTCGCCCTTCGGTCGATCCGCTGACCGCTCCCAGGTGCCCGGACCTCCGCGTACCGGTGCTCACCGAATCGACGGACCCCACGTGGTCCATCGCGACCTTGCGAAGCGGCGACCGCGCCGGGCGACGACGCGTCGGAGACGTCTTCGGAACCCGCAAGGTCGAATACATCGGCTCTCATCCGCGCGACCGCTCGCCAACGGTGTGGATGAGCGACCCGACCGGTTGGTGTCGAGTCCCCATGGTAGAGCGGCGAGTGCGCTCGGCTGCCACCACCGCGGGCACCACCGCGGGCACCACCGGTTCCGGGTCGCGCGCAGCCAAGGCCCCGAATGGTCCGAGACGATCCGCCCAACGAGCCGCGTCGAGCGTGCTCGGAGGAGCCCGTCTCGACCCGCGATTCGTCGGTGGTCGCATCGAGTCCTTTGCAGTCTCGGGGGTGCGCCCAGGCTCGTTGTTGGCGACCTTTGGCCTCGTCAATGGCGATCGGATCCTGTCGATCAACGGCATCCCCGCGTCGAAAATCGAACGCCTCGTCGCGCTCTACGCCCGCCTGAGCTCCCTCGAGAAGGTGACGGTGGAGATCGATCGCGGTGGCCACCGCCATTCGATGACGATTCGAATCGTCTGAGAGCGCGTGGGCGCGCGGGCGGGGAAGCTCAGCGAAGTCGCGGCGCCGGATTCTTGGTGGACGTCTTGATCGCGTCCTTCAACAAATGCGTCGTCCGGAAGCACTTCCAGCAGTCTTCGTTCTTCTTCTCTCCGCAACCGAACTTGAGGTTCAACTTGCCCAGGCTGCGAATCGAGCGCCGATCGGCGTGCTCCTTGGCGCGTTCGAGCACCGCTTTCATTTCTTCGCAGTCAGTCGTGGTCCTCAGGTCGAGCGCGACACTCAGCGCGTCGGAGGCCTTCGCGCGGACGTCTTTGCTGAAGAGCAGGCTCTGAGCGAGCTCGGTCGCTACGGTCTTCTTCCGGGTCCCGGTCCACACATCGTAGAAGACATCCGGCCCACCGGTGCCCTGGAGCTTCGACGTGATGAACAACGCTTCCACCGCGACTTCGGGATCGTTGGCCAGCTCACGAAGGCGCTTGTGCATCTCCGGGTCGTTCCCGAATTCAGGGTTCTTTTCGAGAGTTTTTCCGAGCTTGAGAACCCCGGTGACTTTCTCGGCGCTTCGACCCCGGCCGAGAGCGATCGATTCCTCGACCGAACGTTGCTCGATGGTCTTCGCCGCGATCGCTGCCATCGCCTCCGCATCGCCAGCGGCCGCTTTCTCGACGGGGGTGAGCACCTTGGGCGGCGCGGCCGACGCCGACGGGGCGGGCGGCGGCGGCGGTGGAGCACTGGCAACAGCCACCTCCGGTCTGTCCGCTGGCGCGAGTATCAACGCGGCCCCAGCGCCGATGACGAGTCCCCCGACGGCCATGAACGCGGCGACCCCCCACGAGGTGCCTCCCTCCTGCAGCGAGGCGTCCGGCGGAAGTGTCGCGTAACCCACTGGTGGCGACGCCGCCGCGGGAGGTTGCACCCCAGTCTGTACGGGCGGCAGCGGCGCACCGGCTTGTGGTGAGAGCGACTGCCCGGCCTCGACGCCGGCCGCGGGCGCGGTCGAATCGGGCGGCGGAGCCCCGTCAGGCGGCTGACCAGGTGGCTGCTGGGACACGTAAAGCCAGGTTGGCAAACCTTCGATCGGTTTGGCAAGGAAGCCGCCAACACCGTCGTGTCTCTTAGATATGCCCCCGGACGCCCGGCCGGCGGGCTCGCTCGCGCAGTCCGACGACCGCGACGCGCAATCCAACCCCGCCACCGTCGGTATACTCATCCACGAGATGGCAAAAAACGACGATTCGACGCGCGATGGTGAGCTGTCCCGGCGACGGGCGATGGCAGGAGTCGGTGCAATCCTCGGCGGTGCCGCGCTCGGGTGTAGCTCGGAAGACGGGGCTGACGCGACGGGAAACACCGGCGGCGCCGCGGGTGACACGGGCGGAGGCGCCGGGGCTGCCGGAAGCAGCGGCAGCAACAGCGGCGGCGCCGGGGGATCGGGTGGCACACCCGAAGATCTGCTCCAGAGCGTCGATCACTTCGTGGTGCTCATGATGGAGAACCGCTCCTTCGATCACTACTTCGGTTCATTGAAGCTCGTCGAAGGACGCGAGGTGGACGGGCTCGACGGCACCGAGTCGAATCTCGACTCGAGCGGCAACCCCTACGTCGTTTCACCCGCCATCAGCTCGGTGACGCTCGAAGACCCGCCTCACAGCTGGAACCGTTCTCACGCGCAGTGGAACGACGGCGCCAACGACGGGTTCGTCACCGAATACGAAGACCGGGGCGCGCCCGACCTCGCCGAGGTCATGCGCTACTACGTCCGCGACCAGCTCCCAGTCCACTACGCGATGGCGGACAACTACGTCGTGTGCGACCGGTGGTTCTCCTCGGTAATGGCGGGCACATGGCCCAATCGTTTCTACCTACACTTGGCCACGGCTCGGGGTCGGATGAGCAACGACGCCATCGAAAAGACCCGGAGCGTTTTCGACGCGTTGAACGACGCGGGTGTTTCGAACAAGTACTACTTCTCCGATCTGCCGACGCCGTTCACCTACGGAGCCGGGGCCAGCTTCCCCAAGGTCGAAACCGAGTTCTTCGACGATGCGGCAAACGGCACCCTTCCGAGCTTCTCGATGATCGACCCAGTGTTCGGCGCATTGAACATGATGGGGCGGAACGACGACCACCCCCCGGCTGACGTCAACGCGGGACAAGCCTTCATCGCCACGATCCACAACGCTTTGGCGGCGAGCCCGCAGTGGAACAAGACCATGCTCATCATCACCTACGATGAGCACGGTGGATTCTACGACCACGTTTCACCGCCGACGACGACCGACGAGCTGCCGGAGTTCCGTCAGCTCGGTTTCCGCGTGCCGACGGTCATCGCCGGGCCCATGGTCAAACAGGGAGCGATCGACAGCACCATGCTCGACCACGTTTCCGTGATCTCCACCGTGACGAAACGCTTCGGTCTCGAGCCGCTCAACACCCGGGTCGAAGATACGAACGACTTCTCGAGCGTCATCGATCCCGAATTCGCCCAGAACCCGCGACCCGCCGCGCAGCTGCCCACGGTGACTCTACCTCCGCAGATGCGTCTCATCGCTCCACCGGGAATAGCGGTGCCTGGCCAGGACGAGCTCGCTCGTTTGATCGACAGGACCGCCGGCGGACCGGATTGGCGTCGGGAACACGTGCACGCAGCGACCACTCTACGCCGGCGCGCGCTCGATTTCGGCGCGGCTCGCCTGCTCTGACTCGAAGATGACCGAAAGCGCTGCAGTAGACGCCAGCCACGGCGCTCCGGCCCGCCGTGGCGCGCTGACGCTCGTGGTGTTCAACCTGATTTTCTGGCCCTACCTGTTGGTCACGATCATCGCGCTCTTCTTTCCGGCGTTCCTGATTTGGTTGTTCACACTTCCGTTCGACTCGAAACGACGCCTCCTTCATCGCTACAGCTGCGTGTGGGGCGGGCACTACTTGGCCTGGGCGCCACTGGCTGGACTAGAGGTCACCGGCCGCGAAAACGCCCTCACCGGCGGACCGTACGTTTTTGTGTCCAACCATCAATCCATGGTCGACATCCTGGCGGTCTTCGGCACCCGCCTCGACTTCTTGTGGGTCAGCAAGAAGGAGAACTTCTACGCGCCTTTTCTCGGGTGGAACATGGCGCTCTGCAAGTACGTGTCGCTCAAGCGGGGGCATTTGCCGAGCATCATGCGCATGTATCGCACGTGTCTGCGTCGCATCGCCGAGGGGCACTCACTGTTCATTTTCCCCGAGGGAACCCGGTCGCCGGACGGCGAGCTCAAGAGCTTCTTCAAGGGAGCCTTCCGCATCGCCGCACGCAACCAGCTACCCGTGGTGCCCATCGTCATGGACGGCACCGCCACCGTCCTGCCCAAAGGCAGCTTCAAGATCACGCCGACGCGTGTTCGCATCCACGTGCTCGAACCCATAGACCCGGCGGACCACGGCTTCGACCACCGCCGGCTGAGCGAGGCGGTTCACGCTCGGATGAAAAGCGAGCTCGACGTGATGCGCGGCCGCGTCACGGCCAACGGCAGCTGAGATCGCTCACTCGACCTTCACGTCGACGGCGAGCTTCCGCTTCTCGATGAGGCACTTCGAATCCGTGCAGACGGAAAAGCTGAGCGTGCCCGAGATTCGTTTCGAACCTGCGGAATCGGCCTGGAACGGGATACTCATCGTCGAGCGCTGGGCGCCGACACTCATCGAACGAACGGTCGTGCTCGGAAAGCTGATGCCCGACGGCGCCGCGTCGAGCTTGAACTTGTAGGGATACTTGTCGTTGCACTTATAGGGTTTCTTGGCGACGAGGACCGCCGTCACGGCGCCCGGCTTACCCGACGGATAGCTGCCCGCACCCTGGAGCCAGACCGAAAACGGCGCGTCGCTGACGGCCTTGCCCTTGCTCGTCTTGACCACCTTCTCCTTCGGTGGCGGCTCCACTTTTTCCAGTGGGGGTTCCGCCGTCTCTTTGGGCGAGGCGATCGGCGCGGGGCCCTGGCGAATCGCGGCGGCGGGTTGGGGCCGCTCGACGACCGCGACCTTTTCCGGAGCGTCCTCCTCGGTTTGCGCCGACGGCGCAGGCGTCTCCGCGGTGGTCGGCTCTGGAGCCGCGACCTCCGGCTCCGACTCGGCCGGCTCCGACTCGGCCGACGCGGTCACGGTGGGTTCGGGCTTGGGGTCTTCGGGTGCTGGCTGCTTTTCACACGCGACAAGCGCGAACCCGAGCGTCGCGATGCCAACCAACGTCAGCGCCTTCATACTGAATCTTTGTACCACCAGAATGGCGCGTGCGCTTTACCCACTTCTCGAAGCGACGCGAGGCGCGACGTGCCCCCTAGCTCGCCTCCAAAATCTTGGGCACAGTCGGGACCCCTCGCTCGACACCCTGAACGTGAGCACCCACCGAATCATTCCCGCTGAACCCGCCGAGGTCGTCGTTCACGACGAAGTCTCGCCGTGCCCATACCTGCGCGAACGGTTGGCGCGCATGCCGCTACGCCTCCCGGTGCGATCTTTGAGCCACGACGAGCTCGACGCGCGGTTGAAAAAGGGGGATCGGCGCCAGGGGTTTTTTCTCTACACGACGGCGTGCCCGAGCTGCCGAGCGTGCGAGCCGATTCGCCTCGACGTTTCCAAGTTCAGTCCGGGTCGCACCCAGCGCCGGGTGTTCGCCCGCGCAAACTCACGGCTTCGCACCGAGCTCGGCCCCCCGATCGTCGACGACCGGCGAGTCGAGCTCTACAACAAACATCGCGTCGCTCGTGGCCTCGACGACGGTCACGAACGTATCGATCACGAAGGCTACCGCGCGTTCCTGGTTCACACGTGCTGCGACAGCCTCGAGCTCAGGTACTTCCAGGGCGACGAGCTGGTCGCCGTCGCCATCGTCGACAGGGGCGCCGAATCGTTGTCGGCGGTGTACACGTTTTACGATCCCGCGATCGAGCCGCTGAGTCCGGGAGTGTTCTCGATTCTCAAACAGATCGAACTCTGCAAGACGTGGGACCTTGAGTACCTGTACCTCGGCCTCTACATCGCGGACTGCCCGCCCATGGCCTACAAGGCGCGCTACGTTCCGCACGAGCGCTTCTACGAGGGCGAGTGGATCCCCGGCGGACCGCGCTGAAAATTGCTTTCTTGCGTGCTGCAATATGTTGCAGATCGGCCTCGCGGCCTAAGTTCCATCGGGTTTCCGCGTTGGACGCAACGCGTTGAGCTATCCGCGCGTTAATCCCGCGGGACGCGTTAGCCGCCGCGCACACGAAATGCTCGTTGCCATGAACCAAATTGCGTGGATACTCAAAACCCCTGTTCTACTTTTTTGCTGCGCTTAGCGGGTGATTGCGCAGTCAGCGAGGCCAATCGTGAAGAACGTTGCGCGCAGTATGAGTGTGTTGGTTTTGGGCGTCGCGGGCAGCGCGTTCGTTCTGCCGGCTTGCGGCAGCTCGAGTGAGCGCCCCGGAATCGGTGCGGGTGGCTTCGGGGCCGGCGGTGGTGGCGGTGGTGTCGGAGGCGGCATCAACACCACGCCCGGCCAGGACGGCGGTCTCCCATCGGGATGCGCGACGGACACCTACGGCGGCGAAGCATTGCCGCTGGACCTCTACATCATGCTCGATCGCTCGGGCTCGATGAGCGACGCTGGCGGCGGCACTAGCTCGGTCTGGGACGCGGTCACTGGCGCGATCCGCGACTTCGTCAATTCCCCCGACAGCTCGGGCATCGGCGTCGGATTGCAGTTCTTCCCGCCGGACACGGGCATGATTCTGCCGAACTGCGGCGTGCCGCCGGCGTGCTTGCCGGGCTGCGTGCCGTTCGGACCGGTGTTCTGCATCCCGCTTGGCGGCGGCTCCTGCGATCTGAACGACTACCTGCCACCGGCGGTGAACATCCAGCCGTTGCCGGGCGTCGCGCCGGACATCGTCGCGGCCATGGGCGCCACGACTCCCGGCGGTGGCACGCCGACCCTGCCCGCGATGGAAAGCGCGATTCAAGCCACGACAGCGCTTCGAATGCAGAACCCTGGTCGCAAGGTCGTCATCGTCCTGGCGACCGACGGTAACCCGAACGACTGCAACAGCAGCATTCAGTCGGTGTCCAACGCTGCGGCGATGGGGCTCCCCGACGTCCAGACGTTCGTCATCGGCATCGGCAACATCGCCGGGCTCGATCAGATCGCGCAGGCGGGCGGCACGATGAGCGCGCTTCAGGTCAACACGGCCACTGCAGGCCAAGACTTCCTCGACGCGCTCAACGTGATCCGCGGAAGCATCAGCTGCTCGCTCTCGATCCCGGTCCCCGCGGGACAGCAGACGGGCGACCCCAACCAGATCAACATCGGCTTCACCCCCGAAGGAATGCCGCAAGAGATCATCCCCGGCGTGGGAACGGGCAACGACTGCCAGGGTCAAACCGGCTGGTACTTCGACGACGCCAAGACGCAGATCAACCTCTGTCCGGCGACCTGCGACCGAGCGACCAACGTGCTCGGTACTCTCGACGTCGTCCTGGGTTGCTCGACCGTCGTGCGCTAGACCCTCGCTCGCGCCAGACCGCGTTCAGATCTTGGTCGCATCGGCGACTCGTTCGAAGTCGCCGACGCGTTTCTGCTCGCTCGGCGGCCAAAGCCGAGCCGCGATGTCCGGGGAGGTTTCGTTGCTCCCCAAGCGAAAGCCGCGCGCTTCGAGCATTCGTTCGATGTCGCGGCTGCTCATGAACCCGCGAAGCTCTTCGCCCACGGCTCTGAACAACACCGAGAGCTTCTGCATCCACGCCGGACCGTAGTCCGGGGGCACGTAGGTCAAGACGAGCCGGCTCTTGCTCGTCGCCAGAGCGGAAATCGCATTGAGAGTGGCTTCGATGGCGGGCATCGTCAGATACATCGTCACGCCCTCCCAGATCCAAACGCTTGGCACCGTTTCGTCGAAACCGCCGGCGCCGAGCACCTCTTGGATGGTGTCGGTTTCGAAGTCGATGGGACAGAAGCGGACTTCCTTCGCGAGGGGCTGGATCGCGCGCACGTGCTCGCGTTTGAACTGTTGAGTCGCCGGAAAGTCGAGCTCGAACACCACCGCCTCGCCGAGCTCCGGCAGTCGCCACGCCCGAGCATCGAGGCCAGCGCCGAGCACGACCATCTGCTCGATTCCCTCGTCGACGGCCGCGCGAACGACGTCGTCGATCTTCGCCGTGCGCAGGGCCACTCCTGGGCTGAGGCCGAAGGTCGCCATGCTCAAAACACGGTGGGTGACCCCCGCGGCGAGCGCGGAAGACGACAGTGCCCTAGCCAGGAGCGACAGTGGCGGCGCCAGCAAGTCGACCGCGAGTGGATCCTCGGCAACGTTCAGATGGGGCCCGACCTCGCTGTAGATGGCGCGGAGCGCGGCAACCAAGTCGCTCGTGGTGCTTCGTTGGCCGGTGCGCACGTCCGGGAGCCTACCCGTTTAGCCCGGGGCCCGGCGACCTCGGGAGGGGCCATGAAGGCGGCAGACCGCAATACCGGGAGGCTGGCGGTCGACCAGCGAGCGGGCTATCTCCCACTCTCGGTCCCGCGAGGAGAACCCCATGGCATCTCAGAACCCTCAGTCAGCGGTCTACGTCGTGAGCGCCGCTCGCACGCCCATCGGGAGCTATCTCGGAGTGCTATCGAGCTCGTCGGCACCCTCTCTAGGATCCGTCGCCATCGGTGCCGCCCTCGAACGCGCGAAGATCGAACCCGGCCAGGTCGACGAAGTGTTCATGGGCAACGTCCTGAGCGCGGGCATCGGACAGGCGCCGGCGCGTCAAGCATCCCTCGGCGCCAAAATCCCCAACACCGTGCCGACCACGACCGTCAGCAAGGTCTGCGGCTCGGGGCTTCAGGCGGTCGTCTTCGGGACGAAGACACTCCTGCTCGGCGACGGGCACATCGCCGTGGCGGGCGGCATGGAGGCGATGAGTCAGGTCCCCTACTACCTCGACAAGGCGCGCACCGGATATCGCATGGGGGACGGCAAGGTCGTCGACGGGATGATCTTCGACGGCCTGTGGGATCCCTACAACGACTTCCACATGGGCAACGCCGGCGAGATGTGCGCCGAGAAGTACGAGCTCACCAGAGAAGCTCAAGACGACTTCGCCCGGGAGAGCTACCGGCGGGCGATTCACGCGCAGAAGGAAGGGCTGTTTCGCTCGGAAATCGTCGAAGTTCAGGTTCCCCAGCGCAAGGGCGACCCCGTAGTCGTCGAGCAGGACGAAGAGCCGGGCCGCGGCGACCCGAGCAAGTTCGGCAAGCTTCGCCCGGCGTTCAAAAAGGACGGCACCGTGACCGCGGCCAACGCATCGAGCATCAACGACGGGGCTGCCGCACTCGTGCTGGCCACGGAAGAAGCGGTCGAGAAACACGGCCTCGAGCCGCTCGCGCGCATCGTCGGCTACGGCAGCGCAGCCCAAGCCCCCGAGTGGTTCACGACCGCGCCCGCCAAAGCGATAGATGTGACCCTCGAACGTCTCGGCCTGAAAACCGACGACATCGATCTCTGGGAAATCAACGAAGCGTTCTCGTGCGTCGCGATGGCGTGCAGCCGGCTCGCCAGCTTGGATCCGGCCAAGGTGAACGTGCGCGGTGGCGCCGTAGCGCTCGGGCACCCCATCGGCTGCTCCGGAGCCCGCATCCTGACCACGCTGCTTTTTGCAATGAAGGATCAAAGCGCCAAACGGGGACTAGCAACGCTCTGCATCGGCGGCGGAGAAGCGGTCGCCGTCGTCGTCGAGCGCGCCTAGACGCGAGAGCCCCGACCCGAGAGCCCAGACCCGAGAGCCCAGACCCGAGAGCCCTATCGAGAATCATGCTCCGCCCCCGCGACATCGGAGCCGGCGTGCACGGCTTTGCCGCCCGCACGCCGACGCTGCCCCCTGCGACGCACACCAACAGCTACGCCCTCGGCGAGCGCGAAGTGGTCCTCGTCGAACCCGCCACACCCTACGAGGACGAGCAGCGCGAGTGGGTCGAGTGGGCCCGGTCGCTCGTGTCGAAAGGTCGCGAGCTCCGGGCCGTGTTCATGACCCACCACCACGTGGACCACGTCGGAGGTGCCGAGCTGCTTTCGCAGGAGCTCGGTTTGCCCCTGTGGGCCCACGCCGAGACGGCAAAGAGGCTGCCGCGACTCGACATCGCTCGTCTCCTCTCGGACGGCGACGAGCTCGTGCTCGACGGGCCCACCCCGCAGAAGTGGGAGGTGCTGCACACCCCAGGGCACGCCGCCGGCCATCTCTGCCTGTTCGAGCGACAGAGCGGCCACGTCGTCGTCGGCGACATGGTGGCCAGCGCCGGAACGATTCTCATCGGCCCGGAAGACGGGCACATGCGCACGTACCTCGAGCAGCTCGCGCGGCTCAAAACCCTGGGCGCGAGGGTAGCGCTGCCCGCCCACGGCGAGCCTATCGAGCAGCCCGAGAAGCTATTTCACACCTACATTCGGCACCGAGGCATGCGCGAAGCGAAAGTGTTGGCCGCGCTCGAAGCCGCCGGCAGCTCCGGCGCCGAGCCCGGAGACCTGCTGCCGCGGGCCTACGACGACACGCCGAAGGTCGCTTGGCCCCTCGCCGCGCTCAGCATCCGCGCACATCTCATCAAGTTGGAGGAAGACGGCCGGGCGACGCGTGACGGCGACCGCTACGTCGCGACGGAGGCGACGAGCGCATCATGAGCGGCCTGTCGGTGGAGCTCGAACGCTCGTTCGTCGCCACGAGCTATTTGCTCGATCGGCGCAACAACGAGCTCACAGAGCCGCTGAGGGCGCCTAGCGCGGCAGCCAACACGCTCGTTCGAGGCCTCCAGAACCCGGACAGGCGGGCCAAAGCCGCCGTGCTCGCTGCCGAGGTCGCGAAGATCGTCACCTCCGTGGAAGCATGGCGGATCCGATGAAGCTCGGAAGAGTCATCAAGCGCGACGAAATCGGCGAAACGAGCCGAACGTCGACAACACCGCAGTCGTCACGAACCCCCCGAGGCAGAGCGGAACCTCGCGTCGTCGTCGAGGCCGCCGACCGCGCGCGACAGATCGTGCAAGAAGCTACCGCGCAAGCCGAAAAGCTGAAGCACGAGGCCGCGAAAGAGGCGGCGACGATCCGGCTGAGCGCGGAGGAGCAGGGCCGTGCCGATGCCGTAGCCGCTCTGGCGGCGAAGGCCGTGCGGCTCGCCGATCTCGAGGGGCGCGCCGATGAGCGCTCGCTCGACCGCGCCGTGAGCCTCGCGCGAGTGCTCGCCGAGAGGCTGCTTGGCGAAGAACTTCGCCTCGACCCGTCGCGAATCGTCGATCTGGCCAAACAAGCGCTGAGCGAGGCCAAGGGGGCCCGGCGAATCGGCATCGCGGCGCATCCCGAGGACGCCGTCGATCTCGAGCGTTCGCTGGCGAGCCTCGGCCTCGACGGCCAGCTCGTCGAGATCCACCCCGACCCCGAACGGGCCCGGGGCAGCCTTCGATTGGACACCGAAATCGGTGTGCTCGACGCCAGTCTCGCGCCACAGCTCGATCGGCTCGCCAAGAAGCTCCGCGAATCTCTGGAAGATGACCGATAGCTCGAACCGAGGCCGCGGCAGCTTTCCTCAGCCAGCGTTTGGCGAAGGCCCGGACGTGCCCGGCCCATTGCCGAGCGAACGCGGGCCCCGAAAGCCGGCGCCGATCGAGTGGCGAACCAACCTGATCTTGTTCGTGCTCACCACGCTGAGCGTGTTCTACGTCGGCGCGTTCGTCTGGACGGTCGGCGACGCCCCCCCGGCGGCGACCTTCCGCGAAACGTTGGCTCGTCTAGACGAGCTGCCGCGCGGTTGGGTGTTTGCGGTGCCGCTGCTCACCATCCTGCTCTTTCACGAGTTCGGCCACTGGATCGCCGCACGCATCCACGGCGTCGACGCCTCCTTGCCGTATTTCCTGCCGCTGCCATTCGTGAGCCCTTTTGGCACCCTCGGGGCGGTGATCGCGTTTCGCGAGCGCATCGTGAGCCGCAACGCGCTCCTCGACATTGGCGCGGCGGGACCCCTCGCCGGAATGGTCGTCGCGGTGCCGGTCCTGCTCATCGGGCTGTCGCTCTCCGAAGTCGGTGAGCTACCGGCGAGCTACATGCAAGAGGGTGAGAGCTTGCTGTACATGCTGCTCAAGTGGCTGGTGGTCGGACCGATCCCCGAGGGGCATGACGTGTCGATCCATCCGACCGCAGTCGCCGGCTGGGTGGGCCTTCTCATCACGATGCTGAATCTAGTGCCCTGGGGCCAGCTCGATGGCGGACACGTCGCCTACGCGCTGCTCGGCCCTGTCCAGAACCAAATCGGGCGAGTCATCCGCTACGCGCTCCTGGCGATCGTGCTCTACAACCTGCTGAAGTTCGGCGTCCCAGTGGTGCTCGGCGAAGCGGAAACTCCACGTGCGGTCGTCATCGGCAACTCGTTCTTCTGGTTCATGTGGTTTCTGCTACTCGGGCTCATCGGGTGGCTATCGCGAATTGGTGACACCCACCCCCCAACGGGACCCGGCGAGCTCACTCGAGGGAGAAAGATCGTGGGCTGGTTCACCCTCGCGCTCTTCGTGGCGCTGTTCATGCCGACGCCCTGGGCGACCTACGGCGTGACGACGGCGGACGAAGCCGGGGTCAGTTCGGACAAATGAGCTTTCGCTGGCCGACCTTCGGGTAGCGATAGACGACGCCAAAGCACATTTCCTGCGTCGAGCTGTCGCCGAAGGTCACGAAGCTCGACGTCGGGTTCTGCCAGGTGCACTCGACCGAGACGAAGTCGCCGGCCGCCATGCGGACCGGATCGATCAAGTGAACCTCTTGCCGATCGAAATCGAAGGGTTCGTCGTGAATCACGATGTCCCCGTCGATCGAGCTCTCGGCGACGACCCTCATGTGCGACCCGATTTGATGCATGTGCGGCTGAATCGCAAAAAGCGTGGTTGCCCCTTCCTGAGTGCACCCACCTTGCACAGTGGCCTCCTGCATCGGCGGAATCGCGATGTTGAACGGCCCCATGAGCATGACCTGGGCTTCGTTCTCGACGTCCTCGGGGGCGACGCGCCGCACGCTCACTCCCGACGTGCCGGTCAGCGTGTCGGCGGCGACGTTGAACAGGTGCAGATTCAGCATCAGCTGCTGACCCGCCGATATCCGAACGGCGACCCCTGCGGGAAACTCGAGCAGATTCGTGCCGACGCCGGCGCCAAAAAGCGACGTACCGTTGTTCGTGCCCGGGCCGCAGGGCTCGATACCGTCCGGCCCCGATACGTCGCCTATCGACAGCACGGTGTGATGCGTGCCAAGCGGGGCGATCGGATCGAATCCGGCGATGAAGACATCCTCGGTCATCGTCTTTCGCACGCACTGATAGTTCTCCGAGCCGGAGGCCAAGCTCCAATCTCCCGAGAGCAACGTCTCCCAGTCGGCGCCGACGTTGCCTCCGCCCGTGCCGCCGTTGCCGGCCGTGCCGCCGCCGGACCCGCCGTTGCCCGCTGCACCGCTACCGCCGTTGCTCGCGGCGCCGCTCCCGGCTCCACCGGCCGTGCCGTCACCTTCGGCCGGGTCGCTACCACCGCAGGCGAGAGCGAGACCTCCGACGAAGAAAGACAAAACGCGGGCGTGGTCCAACAGCCAAGTCCTACTCATGTGCCGATTGTAAACCCCAGCCATGACGACGACCACGCCCTCGACTCAATCGAACGCCCATGTACGATTTCGGCGACCCCCTCCGCGGGGGGTGAACCGCTAGCTCTTCCGGTCGAACTTCGTCTCCAGCGCCTCGCAGACGACGCCGGGCGCATAACGCGTCACATCACCGCCGTGGCTCGCGATTTCACGAACGAGAGAGGCCGAAATGAAGCCGTAGTTCGTGCGCGTGGGCAGAAACACCGTATCGATCTCGGGGCGCAGATCGGCGTTGGCGTGGGCAATTTGAAGCTCGTACTCGAAGTCGGTTGCCGCGCGCAGACCTCGAACGATGACCCTGGCGCCGAGCCGCTCACCGAAATCGATCAGCAAGCCGGAGAAGGAGTCGACTTCGACATTGCCGAAGGGTCGGCTGATTTTTTTGAGCAGCTCTAGGCGCTCCTCCACGCTGAACAGTGAGACTCTGGTCGGGTGGATGCCGACCGCGACGACGACCCGAGGAAAAAGCTTCGAAGCTCGGTCGATGAGGTCGAGGTGACCGTTGGTGGGCGGGTCGAAGCTTCCGGCGTAGATCGCGATTTGAGCGCCACTCATCTCGCGCGCGAGCCTAACCGCTCTCAGCAGGTGCCGCGGGCTTTTTGTCGGAGTCCGGCACGCCCTCTCCGCCGGGAACTCCCGCAGGAGCGTCGTCGGAAGCCGGAGCGGCCGGGTTGGCCGGGTCGAGCGCGGGCGCCATCGGCATCGGCTCGAGCCACATCGTGCGGCCCGCGTCGACGAGGGTGACCCGAAACTCCGCGAGCAGGCCCGACCCGACGAGACCGTCGAGCTCGATCTCGAGGCCGTCGGCGAGTTGCTGGACCGGCGCACCGTACACGCCGGTCACTTCGGGTAGCTCGAACGCCCCGACTCGAAGCATCGGAAGGCGGCCGTACTTGAGCGAGCTTTGATTCGGCACGCTCTCGAGGGTCGACAGCCCGACGCCGGCCTTTTTCCAGCCGGCATCATCGAGCGCGATGGGGAAGGTCATGAGCGTGTCGATGAGGAACGCCCCCTCCGGACCGCCATCACGACTGCCCAGGCCGCCGCGCATGAGCATGCCGCCGCCTTTGACGTAGTTGAGCTTGACGGTCGTCGCGTCCGGCGGCGGCGGCGGATCGAAGTTCCGCACCACGAATTGCGAGCCCCGAAAGTCGAACGTGGGTCGCAAATGCCTGAGCAAGTTGACGCCGAGGAGAATCTTGATCGGCGCGTTGAGCTCGCGCGAGATCCCCGACAGATCCTGGGCGAGCGCAGGAACGTCCTTCACCTCGACCCGCTCTCCGAACCGGAGCGACACCCAGGCCGGCTCGCTCCCCGCCTTCGAGTCGACCACCGCCTCGGCCATGCGGGTGGCGATCAGACCCAGCGCCTGCTCGCCGTTCACTTCCAAGGGCACTATCAACGATGTGGCGGCCACTCGCGGCATCTCGACCGCCGCCAGCATCGCGCCAGTCATGCGAAACGGCGTGCGCCCCGAGCCGCGGCGAGCGAGCTTGGCGATGTCGGAAGCCCAAGGGTCGCGAACCTCGGGATCTGCGAGCAACTGGTCGAGCTCGTCGGCGGCGCGCTCGAGCTGTCCGCCGTACCACAGTGCTCGCCCCCGTACGCCGCGAGCGTCCGTGCTCGCCAATCCTTCGGTGAGGCGAATCGTCTCGTCGAACTCGAGTTGGGCGAGCGCGACGCGCGCGCCGAGCAGTCGCACCTCATCACGATCGGGAACGACGCGGAGCGCCTTCACCACGGCCAAGTGAGCGTCCTCGATGTCGCCAGTGCGGTAGCTCTCCGAAGCGCGATCGAACCACTTCTTGCCCGTCGGCGGCCAGTCCGGCTCGCGCAGGCCCACGGGTCCGCAGGCCAACGCCGATGAGACGACGCCGGCCAGGGCGATTCGCGAAACGAGCGTCATGTGGCGATGGGGAGTAGCCCATCAGCCGCGTCGGGTCCACGCCGCACTCCGTCCGGCGTGCTAGGCTCTCGTTCAGTGGGCATTGCTGATTCGACGATCCGCCCCGCGTCCATGCGCGACTGCTTGACGCTGCCGGTATTGCTGCTCAATCGGTACCTGGCGCCGGTGAGCCTAATCACCGCCCGCAGGGCCATGGTGCTCTTGTATTGCGACGCCGGCCACGCTCTGGACGAGGGCGGTGAGCTCTACGACTTCGACAGCTGGCGCGCCCTGCCCATCCGCGACAACGACGACGTCGTCCCCGTCATCGACGGAAAGCTCAGGGTGCCTCGCGTGCTGCACCTGCTCCGCTACGACCGGTCGCCCAACGTGGTGATCCGGCTCACCCGCCGCAACTTGATGCTGCGCGACCACTACCAGTGCCAGTACTGCGTTCGGCGCCCCGGCGTTCGGGAGCTCAACATCGACCACGTCGTGCCGCGTTCCCGGGGCGGGACCGATACTTGGGAAAACCTCGTAATCTCGTGCCGAAGCTGCAACCTCAAGAAGGGGCGGCGCACACCGGTAGAAGCGGGAATGCAGCTCTTGCGGCAACCCCGCAAGCCGAGATGGTCCACGACCGCGCACATCCTCATGTCGACGCAGGACCAGTACGAGGAATGGGAGCCCTTCCTGAAGGCTGGCTGACTCCCATCGCGACTCGGCGACCGGCCGCAAAAAAAGACCGATGGGGGGCGCAGGCTTCCCCGCTATGATGCGCCGCATGCAACCGTGTGCATTCGCGAATCTGATGACGGGTGGCGCCCTCGTGCTGCTCGCCGCCTTCTCGGGCTGCGTCAAGGAGCCGACCGGCATGAGCGAGACCACGCCCGGCAACGCACCCACGAGCGCCGGTGCCGCCACTCGAGTGCCGGACGGGCCGGCCGACGACGCGCCGGCCGACGACGGCGAGTCGGGCGATGACGAAGCGAGTGACGACGGGTCGGGTGACGAGGGCGAATCGGACGAGGGCGAATCGGACGAGGGCGAGCGTGCCGGAGCAACGGACACGTCCGCGGCCAAGCCCTCGAAGCGCGATCCGGCCGACATCGCCAAAGTCGTCAAGGCCAACCGTGCCGCAATACGAAAGTGCTACGAGGCCGCGCTCAAAGAGATCCCCGGGCTGAAGGGCGACATGGTCATCAAGTTCGTGATTCGCCCGAGCGGAGAGGTGAAGCAGGCCGAACTCAACATCAAGGAAAGCACCATTCGCTCGCCCCAGGTGGTGGACTGCTCCATCGAAGTGATCAAGAAGCTGAAGTTCAAGCCGCATCCCACTGGGATGGACACGACCACCAACTATCCGTTCAACCTCAACCCCTGATCGGCGACCGGGCGGATGCCGAACGAGGGTGCGCCGAACGGCGTGACGACGCTGTTTCCCGCTGGCGGCGCGGGCTACTCCGATCTGTTGAGCCGTACGCGGCGGCTCCCGAAAGACCAGCGAACCGCCCGAGACGAATGGTTCGCCGGCCTCACCATCGAGGCCAAGGATGAGCTGCTCTTCGAGTTCGAGATCCTGCTCAAGGGCAGCGCGTGTTTTGCGAACCCGAGAAATCATCCCGGACCGCCGAGGCGTTCTCCGATCGTCGGGACCGACTTCAAGGACGGCATGCAGCTCTTCGACGACGGCATGCAGCACGCCACCTCCTTGGCTCGCCAACTACTCGGCCCCCGTGACCGCACCTTCGTTTTTCACCGCTATCTCGAAACCGTGCTTCCGGAAGATCGGATCCGGGGCCGGTTGATTCACGAGAGTGGTGCGCAGACTTCGCCGGAAGAAAGCCTCGTCGCCCTTCGGCACGCCCTCACCAGCACCACCGAGATGATCGAAGGCGTGCTCCGAGCCCCGCGGGTGAACTTCCGATTGTTCTACGCCGTCATGTCGCTGGTTCAGCGGGAAATCGGCCAAAATGCCTTCTTCAACCCGCTGACGGCGCTCGAGTTTCGCCCCGAGTTCGACCGCATCCGGTCGACCCAAGTGCTCGAGCTCATTCACAGCGTGCGCGGCGACGAGGCACATCGGCTCGTCAGCCTGACGTTCCTCTCGCTCTTTCGCATGCTCCGCTACCTGCGACTGCTCAGCCGCATCGCCGTCGAAACGACGAGCCGCCGGCGAAGAGCCGTCGGTCGCGCGTATCTCGTCTTGAGTGTGCTTCGGTCGGACGCTCGCGCGCTGAGTGACTACCTTCGGCAACATTCCGGCGTCCTGCTCGCCGAGAGTTTCGACCGAGAGATCTTCAGCGTCGCGCGCCTCGACATCCACACGGAATCCGCGGCGCTGCGCAGCCACGGGCACCGGTTGATCGGCATCAAAAGTGCGCTCGAGGGCATCGCCGGTAGCCTTCGGCTCGAAATGCGACGTGCGTTTCAGCACGACCTACCCGCTCCGGACCACCGCTCGAGCGACCACGAATTCCGAGTGAGTCTGCAGAAGGCCGTCACCAATCTCCGTCCGGCCATTCGCAACGCCATCCTCTTTCTCGGCCGGGCGCTCGGCGTGAGCCTCGAAGAAGGCGGCGTGTTCGACGACCAGGCGGCGCGCCGCGAAACGAGCGAACGGTTGCGACGCGACGTGTGGATGTTCGCGCAGATCGTTCGTGCCTTTTCGACGAAAGCTCAGCATTCGGCAACCGAAGATCGTTGGGCCGCAATCCAAGGTTTTCAGTACGTGCGAGAGTTTCTCTCGTACTTCCAGGCGATGGGTTATCCGCTGCTCCGTACCGCGGACTACCCGCGCTTCGACGCCTTCATGGCGGCCATGGGTCGACTCGGCGACACCGATTTGGTGGATCCCGCGAGACTGGAAGACGCCATCGACGAGTGCATGGCGTTCAACGGGTTCCTTCAGCGGCTCTTCGAGCAGATCTCGAAACGCGACGTGCTCCGCGGGGTCGGGTTCGATCGGCGCGGGGCCGCCGAAGCCCTACGCCTCTACCTGGGCGACTGACTCCGGCCACAAAAAGCCAAAACCCGGGTCGCAACGCGCGATCCCGGGCATTTTAGTCCCCCCCCTAGACGAACCTAAGGGCGCCGTCACCGAAACCGAAGCTCCAGATGGGGCGCCCTCAGGCAAGGCTTGTCGAAGAATTACTTCTTCTTGCGACGGGCCTTTTTCTTGGCCTTCTTCGCGGGTTTCTTCGTCGCCTTCTTGCGGCGCTTAGCAACCTTCTTCGCAGCCTTCTTCTTGGTCGTCTTCCTCTTTTTTGCGGCCATTTGATGCCTCCTCAATAGGGGGGCCTTTCAAAGACCCCGAGGTATGTTGCACGACGTATATTGCCACCTATTGTGATGTGTCAACGAAAAAAGTGCGAGGGCAACTCAGCCGAGTCTCCCTATCTCCCGATCACGCCGCGCAAGAGGTGCGGAGAGAGCACCCGTTTAGTGTTCCTGGCCGGGGCCAATTTGGCCAAAAAGGTGCCCGCGAATTCCTTAGTGATTTTAGCAAGATGAGTTCTAACTACCTAATATCGCTATACTTTAATGAGTGCTCTTTAGGGGTCGGGTTGACGCGGGCAAGAGAGGCGCGATAGGCGGGCGTGCGCTGAAGTCGGTGCCGATGTGCTCCGTCGAACGAGGCGAAAGAAAACGAATGGCAACTCTGATTTTTTCTTCACACGCACGACTGATTCGTTGGGTCGTGGCGCTCACAGCGTTCACGATCGTTGGCTGCGGCTACTCACAAGAAGAGTGGGACCAGAAGGTTCGCGAGAACGAGCGCTTGCGCAACGAGCTCGCGGCACAGCGCCAAGCCAACAAGAAATGCGATGACGACTACCAAGCGGCGTTGCAAGAAGTGCAAGACCTCAAGGGCCAGCTTCAGGAACGCGGCCTGAGCCTCGACAACCTCGCCGCCGACCTCAAACGTCAAGCGAAGGCGCTCGAGGAGTACCAGCGACGGGCGGAGCAGCTCGAGCAGATCCGAAAGCGCTTCGCGCTCTTGAAGTCGAAGCTCGAGAAGCTGACCCAGCTCGGCCTCAAGGTCGTCGTGCGCGACAACCGCATGGTGATTCAGCTGCCCGGCGACGTCTTGTTCGACTCCGGCAAGGACAAGCTCAAGAAAGACGGCGAGGACATCCTCACTCAAATCGCCAACGTCATTCGCACCGACGCGGACCTCAACAACCGCGAATTTCAGGTTGCGGGGCACACCGACTCCAAGCCCCTCAAGGGCGGCGTGTACAAGGACAACTGGGGGCTGTCGGCGATGCGGGCCCGCTCGGTCCTCGTACACTTGACGTCTCCGGTCGAGGACCAGGGCGGCGGCTTGAAACCGAACAAGTGGAGCGCCGCAGGGTATGGCGACACCGATCCCGTGGCTTCGAACGACGACGACGCCGGTCGTGCACGAAACCGACGAGTCGAGCTCGTCGTGCTTCCGAACGTCGAGGAGATGCTGAACCTCAACAGCCTCGCTGCGGGCAGCTGAAAACGAGCCTCTGGGCGCCCGCGTTGGGGGGCGCCGGCTCGGGCGAAGAAAGGCATCGCGTGCGCGTCGCGACGATCGACATCGGGACGAACTCGGTGCTCTTGCTGGTCGCGGAGTCGAGCGCGGCGGGTCTCGGCGTCGTCTTCGAGCGCGCGACCCTCACGCGCCTCGGTCAAGGAGTCGATCGCTCGCGTCGGCTTCGGTCGGACGCGGTCGAACGTACCCTCGCTTGCCTCGAGGAGTACGCCGCGCTCATCGCGAACGCTGACACGAGCCACCTCGACGTCGTCGGCACCAGCGCGATGCGCGACGCCGACGGCGGAAACGAGTTCGTCGACCGGGTCGAGCAGATTCTCGGAACCCGCCCCAGGGTCATCAGCGGTGACGAGGAAGCAGCGCTGACGTTCGAGGGCGCCGCGAGCGGGCTCGACATCGAAGGAGAGTGCCTCGTATTCGACGTTGGTGGCGGCAGCACCGAGGTGATCTTCGGGCGGCTCGACGGTCGAGGCGCCTGCATCCAACACGGCAAGAGTCTCGACGTCGGAAGCGTGCGTCTCACCGAACGCCACATCCGCAGCGACCCGCCGACGGCTGCCGAGCTCGAGGCCGTCGCCGAGGACGTCCGTCGCGCGCTCTCACAGATAGGGAACGCGCCGTCGACGGACAGGCTCATCGGCGTCGCCGGGACGCTCACGACCCTCGCAGCGATTCACCACCAGCTCTCGACTTACGATTCCGCCGTAGTGCACGGCGCCGAGTTGACGGCGGCAGAGGTCCACGAGCTCGGCGAACGACTCGCTCGGATGTCACACGACGAACGGGTCGAGGTTCCCGGACTCGAGCCACAACGGGCGGACGTGATCGTCGCCGGCACGACCATCGTCACGGAGACCATGCGGTGGTGCTCCGCCAAATCCGTGGTGGTGTCGGATCGCGGAGTGAGATGGGGCGTCGCTCAGCGACTCGCAGCAAAAAAAATGCCATAATACTCCCCATGGGGGAGTAGACGAGAGTAGGCGCGACCCCGAACGGGGAGCGCGACTTTGCTCCGCGAGGCCAACTCTTGACGGATCCGAATTTTCCTTGGGGATCCGGGGCCTTTTTGCGCGTCGCGCCATGCATTTCCGGCAATTAGGCCCCCTCGATTGGTTGGAATGGGCGGCCATTTTTGATTGCAATTACAGCGTTTTATGGCCGGTGCAGCCCCTGCACTAGCGCTTACCCGTGGGGGCTCCGTCGTTTTTATTGACAACCCCGAACGTGCTGACTAGAGTGTCGCCGCTGGCGAGGACTGACTTGAGAACGGGCCCGGTGCTGCAAAACTGAGCCTTCCGAGTCTAAGCCTGGAATACCTGACTTTCCCAGCCTGTTCGTGTGGCAACACCAAAGGCTGGGCCGATGTCCTACTCAGAATCATGACAGGGGTCCAAGTCGCCGGATAAACACGCGTTCGAGTTTCAAACGCGTCCGGTGCATCAAGGAGCGAAAGACACATGGCAAGCACTGAAATGCAATTCAAGGTCGGCGACAAAGCGGTCTATCCGGCACAAGGCGTGGCGGAGGTCGTGAGCATCGACGAGAAGGACATTGCGGGGCACCGCCAGTACTTCTACGTGCTGCGCATCCTCGATACCGACCGAAAGATCATGGTGCCGGTGTCGAACGCCGATGCCGTTGGCCTTCGGCAGGTCATCAGCGAGCAGGAGATTCGCGAGATCTTCGACATTCTCAAAGAGCGCACGATCGGTTTCGACACGCAAACGTGGAACCGGCGCTACCGCGGCTTCATGGACAAGATCAAGACCGGTTCGATCTACGACGTCGCCGAGGTCCTTCGTGACCTCTACCGACTCAAGGCGAACAAGCAGCTCTCGTTCGGCGAGCGGCGCATGCTCGACACGGCACGGACGCTCATCGTCAAGGAGATCGCCGTCGCGCGTGAGCAGACCGAAGAAAAGGTGAAGACCGAGATCGAAGCCATCTTCTTCTCCAACTGAGTCTCCCGAGCATCCATCCATGGGCCGTTAGCGGTCCTGAACGTTTGCAGAGAGACCTCGACGAACGCACGCCGGAAACCTGGCGTGCGTTTTTCGTTTTGTTCGCGCCGATCGATGCGGAGCTCAGCCCGCGTCCCAACGGCGTTGAATGGGTTCCGAACGCGGGAAATCCAGTCGAACGCGCCACACTCCGTCTTCGCGAACGCACTCGATTTGTGTGTTCTGGGTCGCCGGAGCTTCCCCGGCCACCGTCACGACTGCCCAGTCCCCGCTCACCTTCGCCGAATACCTCTTCGGCCTGTACCGTAACGAAAACCTGGACTGCGCGATCATTTCCTCCGGGCCGACCTTGCGACCCGCGACGGCGCTCGCGCGACGTGCACGCTCGGTGAGATTCTCTTTGGCCTCGGACCAGATGAGCTCGTACGCGTCCCGCGCGCGTTCCGGATCGCCATGCACTCCCTGCATGCGCTCGACGAAAGCTTGCACGACTGCGGCAGGGTCGGCCTCGGGCTGCTCACGTTCGCAACTCGAAAGAACGAAGGCGAAGGCGAAGGCGACGAGGAGCCCGAGACGTTTCATGACCTCGACGAATACCCGCGGTGGTCCGTCGTGAGGCCCATCGCCGTGTGCACGTCCGCCATCGTCGCCTGAGCCCGCTTTCGCGCTCGCGCGCCGCCATCTTTCAGAACTTCGAGCACGCGCTTCGGATTGCCGTTGAGCTCGTCGGCTCGCGCACGGATCGGCTCGAGCTCTGCGAGCATGACCGTCGACAGCGCTTTTTTGCAGTCGCCACACCCGAGCGCCCCGCTCTGGCAATCCGCCCGGATCGTGTCGATCTGGTCGGTGGGCGACAGTGCCGTGTGCATCGTGAACACGTTGCAGACCTCCGGCCGGCCAGGATCGCCCAGGCGTAGCTTCTTCTCGTCGGTAAAGGCGCTCTTCAGGCGCTTCTCGATGGTCTTGGGCGCGTCGAGAAGCCCAATGGTGTTGCCCTTCGACTTGCTCATCTTGCTCTTGCCATCGAGCCCCATGATCCGCGGCGTCCTCGAGAGCTTGGCCTGCGGCTCGGGGAAGACGTTGGTAAAACGCGTATTGAAGCGCCGGGCAATTTCCCGAGCGAGCTCGAGGTGCTGCTTTTGATCGTCACCAACGGGGACGAGATTCGCCTTGTAGATGAGGATGTCCGCCGCTTGCAGCACGGGATAGGTGAACAAGCCGGCGTTGACGTTTTCCTTGTGCTGGTCGCTCTTCTCTTTGAACTGCGTCATGCGGTGCAGGTCGCCGAGCGCCGTCACCGCCGACAGGTACCACGCGAGCTCCATGTGCTCTGGCACGTCGCTCTGGAGGAAAATCGTGCATTGGTCAGGGTCGATGCCCGCCGCGATGTACGACGTCGCGGCATCGAGCACCAAACCAGGCATCTTCTCCGGCTCGTAGGGAATCGTGATCGCGTGGGCGTCCACGATGCAAAACAACGCGTCGTGCTGGTCCTCACGCACGAGCGTCGCCCATTGCTTGAGCGCACCGAGATAGTTACCGATGTGCAACCCGCCGGTGGGCTGCATGCCGGAGAGAATGATGGGCTTGTCCGCCATGACGATGCCCGGGGTTAGCCCCAGCGGACCTCCGAGGCAAGAGCGCAGAAGCACACCCCGCGCGAGCGCTCGAACTTGGCCCCCTCGGATCGCGACTCGGTACGATTTCATTCGTGACAGTGCTCTCCCCGCGTGTCCGGCTCGAGTGGCCCGGAAAATCCGTCAACCCGGAGCCGACCGCCTCGAATCTGGAGCTCGCCCGCCGCGGTCATCCGTCCTGCATGCTCGTCGAAGGGGACAACGTTTCCGCGATGCGCGCCCTCGCCGATCGGTCGGAGGAAGGATTTGCGCTCGCCTATCTCGATCCGCCATTTTTCACGGGGCGCCAGCACGCGCGCGTCAATCGCTCGCGAGACGCCCGAACGGGAAAAATCGTCCGATCGGTGTCCCCCGCGTTCGATGATCGCTGGAACAGCCTGTCCGAATACCTGGACGCACTGAAGGCGCGGATCGAGGGCGCGTGGGCGCTGCTCGCCAGCCACGGGTGCCTCGTCCTGCATGTGGACCCCAAAACGAGCCACTACGCCAAGGTCCTGTGCGACGAGATCTTCGGTCCCGAGTGCTTCGCCAGCGAGATCGTCTGGCGCTATCGCCGTTGGCCGAGCAAGACGAAAAACTTCCAACGCGTGCACGACGTACTTCTTCGTTATGTGAAGGACCCCGACGGAGACACGCGGTTTCGGCAACTCTACGAGCCGCTCGCCGCGTCGACGGTGGCCACGTGGGGTCGAAACAAGCAGCGGGCTGTCGTCGGCGGCGACGGTCGGCGAACCCGCTCGAGCACCACCGACGAAGAATCCCGAGGAACGCCGATGGGCGACGTCTGGGAGATCGGCATCGTCGCCCCCGTTGCGCGGGAGAGAACGGGGTACCCGACGCAGAAGCCGGAAGCTTTGATCGAGCGTCTCATCGAGGCGTGCACCGATCCCGGCGACCTAGTGATCGACCCCTACGCGGGGAGTGGGACCACGCTGGCGGTCTGCGCGCGCAAGGGCCGCCGCGTCGTTGGAGTCGACGAGAGCTCTCAGGCCTTGCGGGTCACCCGCAAGCGTCTCCGCGCCCAGGGGGTCCGCCCGCTCGAAGAACGAGTGGTCGCCGTGCCGAAGCCCGGGCTTCGCCGGACCGGCAGTCGGCGCCAGCAAGAGGCCCAAGCTTCCTGAGCGCCGTCGATTCGTTACCCGGATCCTCCGAGCTGACTGCTAACGTGCACGGGTGAGCAAGCCGCGCGCGCGCTCGGACAAGAAGGAAAACCGCCGCGGGAGTCGTGAGGCCGTGGAGAAGCGCCGCGCGGCCCGCGCCTTCAACGACGCCCTGACCGATCGAAGCGGGCTCGACGGACGCACCGAGAAGCGCCGTCAGCGACTCCTCGACGAGCTGAGGCAAGGGAAACGACGTTCCACCGGACACGAGCTCAAGCCCGTGGAGGTGCTGTTGCACGTGCAGGAGTTGCTCAGTCTCGATGAGCCCCTCCAGAGCCTCAAGAAAGCGTGCCCGCCGCCAAAACCCGCCCCAGAGACGCCACAGCTCGTGGAGCTGGTCCGGCGCCTACATCGGGCATACGAATTCCGCCCGGAAACGTACCGTTTCGTCGGTGTGGCCGACGAGGTACTTCGAACCGCCGGCGTGCTCCGGGAGAAACCGAAACGCGGGCCTCATCGCGGCGACAAAGGCCGCTGATCGTCGCTCTCGCTGTGTGCGGAGATGGGGTGATGCTAAGAACCGCTTCCGGCATGACGTCGAAACGAGCCACGCTGCTGCTTCCGGTCGCCCTCGCGGCAGCCCTCCTCACCCAGGACCGACCCGCCGGCGCCCAGGACGACGAGGCTGTCGTCGTGCGTGTGGGCAGCACCGAGATCACCGTCGGCGAAGTCGCTGACGCGCTCGCCAAGATGCCCCCGCATCAGCGGCAGAAGTTCGGAAAGACGCCGGAGGAGATCCGCAAGGCTTACGTCGAGCAGGTCGCTACCCTCGACGCCCTGTACGTCGAGCACGCCCGGGTCAACAAGCTCGACCAGGTGCCCAAAGTTCACGATCGCATTCGCGACATCCTTCGCCGAACGCTCGAAAACCGCCTTCGGGAGGACATGAAAGAAAAGTCCCCCATCAGCGACACCGACGTCGCGGAGTACTACGAAGAAAACAAGACGCGCTACGTCACGCCCCGGCGCCTGCAGATCTGGCGGATCCTCGTCAAAGACAAGGCCCTCGCCGAGAGCATCATCAAACAAGTCCAGGGCACGGACGGCCCCAAGACTTGGACCAAGTTGGCGCGCGAGCATTCGATCGACGACGCGACAAAAATGCGCGAAGGAAATCTCGGCTTCGTCCGGCCCGACGGCGCAACGGACCGACCCCGCGTGAAGGTCGACCCGGCTCTGTTCGAGGCCGCCAACAAGGTGAAAAACGGCGCCGTGGTGCCGCAGCCGGTGAACGAAGGCGGCAAGTGGGCGGTGGTGTGGCGCCGTGGCGGCATGCGGTCCGTCACGCGTGCCGTCGACGACGAGGCCCCGCAGATTCGGCAGATCCTCCTTCGCAAGAAGCTCGTCGAAAAACGAGACGCGCTGGTCGACAAGCTCTGGAAAGACGACGTCGGGGAGGTCAACGCCGCCCTCGTGAAGTACGTCAAGATCGACAACGGCGGTGACGTCGGCGGGCAGGAGCGACCGGGCACGGTCCCGCGCCGACCTTCGCGCAAAGACCCGACGCCCAAAAAGACCGAAAAAGGTCTTCGCTAGAACTCGGCTTCGACGCCCTCGCTACTCCAACGACGCCCTCGCTACTCCAACTTCGGCAGGGGCCAGCCGAGCTGCTTGAGGATCCCACGGAAGATGCTCTCCTCATGGCGAGCCCGACGCTGATAGACGAGAAATCGCTGAGACGAGCCGTCGACCGCGGCCTCGGCCGCTCGCTCGTGGTTCTCGAGCATCAACAGCAGGTGCGGATGCGCCTGCGCGACTTCCTTGGGCACGTTCATGGTCTTGGCGGCGCCCACTCGCGCTACCGCCATCTTGTGGAGCATCTTCGCGAGCTCGTCATCCGAGAGCCGGGCACGTAAGTACGCGGATTCTTGGTTGGCGTGGGCGACCAAGAGCGCCGCGCGGTCGAGGTAGCTTCCGGCCCAGGAATCCGTCGCGACGAACGTCGCGCCCACCGCGAGCACCAGGGCGAGCGCCCAACGTCTAACCAATGTCTTTTGCTTGATCATCACTCCCTCGCGGGTAATTCCGGCCAGGCCGCGCTGTTCGCCAGTGCTTCTTCGGCGGCGCAGCGCTCCGCCAAACGTTTGGATCGACCTCGGCCACGAGCAACGTCCGCGCCTTGGAATTGGACCGACACCTCGAACCAGCGCTCGTGCGACGGCCCCCCAGAATCCACGACGACGTAGGTGGGCGCCTCGGCGCCGCCCGCCTGCACACGCTCCTGCAGCTCGCTCTTCGGATCGCGTTCGACAATGCTGAGCGCATCGATCGATCGCTCGGCAATGAGACGGCATGCGCGCCGAGCCGCGTCTAGGCCCGACTCCAGATACGAGGCGGCAATGAGCGCCTCGACGGCGTCCGCAAGCACGTTCGTACTGTCTGCCAAACCACCAGCCATCGCTCCGCGGCCAAGACGCAGCGACGCCGGAATGTGGTTGTCTCGCGCCCAAGTAGCCAACGCGTCAGCGTTGACGAGCTTGGCGCGCATGCGGCTGAGTGCCCCCTCGTCGGCGGCGGGAAATCGCTCCACCAACAGCTCGCTCACACACAAACCCAGCACCGCGTCGCCAAGAAACTCGAGGCGCTGGTTGTCGCCCTCGCCGTCGAGCTCGTTCGCGAAGCTCGGATGCGTCAGCGCTCGCAGCAGGGCCGGAGCGTCCGCCGAGAGACTGAAGATCTGAGCCACCTCTTCCTGCACGATTTTCTCGCGACCAGGCTACTCCCCTCGATCTGTGATCACCTGCAAAACGGCGGCGCGGTCGCCAGAGGAATGCCGCGCCGCGTCAAAAATGGAGCCACCGACTGGGAACCTGGAGCGCGGCGGGGTGTCGCAAGAGGAGAATGCCTGCCCTAGCGTATGCTTTGACCGTGAGCGAGCTGTTGGCGTGCCCCTTCTGTCGCGAACTCTTCGAGCGCGACGAAGCCAAGCTCTGCCCCCATTGCGAGGTCGACCTGCGACCGCTCGACAAGCTGCCACCGTCGGCCGAAGCGATCGCGGAGGAAATCGCCGAAGGCGAGTACGTCCCGCCCGAAGACCGAACGATGCCGTGGACGTATGCCGGTCGCGGCCGCGCTGCCCTCGTCCTGCTCGCCGTTGCCGGTTTGGCCGTCTTTTTCGCGCCATGGGTCGACATGAGCAAGCCGAACGACATTCTGATCAGCGGGTTCGACTTGGCGCGCGGGCGCGCGGGCTGGCTTTGGGGCGGCGCGGTGGCCTGGTTCGTGATGATTCCACTCGTGTTGACCCGCCGAACGATCATGAAGATGCGCGGGGTGCGCATCATCACCGTACTGTTCGCCGCGATGACCCTCGGCGAGGTCATCATGCTCTGGTCGCTTCCGCCGCAGGGCCACCGCCTGGTGCCCGTCGATTTCACGTGGGGCTGGGGGCTCTACGCGAGCTTTCTGGTGAGCGCGCTGGGCGTCTACTTCGGCGCCCGTTTCGGCGGGAAGCTCGACGACCTCAAAGCTGCCCCGTGGCAAAGCGACGACGGCTCCATCCACGTCGACCGCAGCGACGGGCAACTACTGCACTAGTCCCCTGCTGTGCGAGAATACGCGCCGCGCGAATTTCCTCCGCGACTTTTGAGACGCGGGACTAGCTAGAAGCGCGCGCCGATGTCGACGACGATCGTCCACTGACGGTCTTCGTCCTCGAGCAGCTCTTTGTCGGTGATCTGTCGGGTCACACCCGTCTGCGTGTCGACGACGGTGGTGCTGCCCCCGCCAATCTGGGCCGAGGCAGGGTCGACGATGTCGGTCATGAACTGGAAGCCGGCCTGCACCATCTCGTACTGATAGCTGAGCCCGAAGTTCAACCGCTGACGCTCGAAGCGCGCCTTCTGAAAAACGACGTTGTTGTTGAAGTCGATCGGCGATCCACCGGCGCACACGGGCTGACCGTCGAACACCTGGTTCGCGGGCTGCCCGGCACCAGGACCGGGCGTCTTGTCATCGCGGGTCGTGTCGGGGTTACCGGGGACGTTGATGCCGGTGAAGTTGCAGTAGTTGACCGGGTCAGTCGCCGGGGTGAGGTCAATCAGGTTCGAGTCCGCGAACATGAACACCATCTGCCAACCGATCCACGGCGTGATGATCGACGAGTCGGCGATGGGGAGCGGCTTCGAGATCTGCACGTCCACCGACGCGACCGAGAGCTGGAACGCCGAGACGCCGGTAATCGTTCGCACGCCGCCACCCGCCGCGACGTCGGGGAAGATTCCGCCGATGCCCTCGCGAAAACCTTCGAGCAAGCTGAGACGAATGTCCGTGCCGCCGACGAGAATGCTCGTGTCAGGCATGAAGCCGACGGAACCAGTGATTTCGAGACCGAAACCGAACGCCTTGCGGAGCTTCATCGACCAGACCTGCACGGAGCTCGGCGGGCTGTCGTTGATGATGGAGGACGCACCGGTCGTCGGGTCTTTGGGTCCCTGTGTACCAAGTCGCCAGTAGCGCGCACCGTCGTCGATTTTCGTTACGGCGCCTTCAATCGAAAAATGGAAGCCGCCGAACCCAACCGTGCGCGCCGAGTGCATCGCCGTTGGAGCGAATGCGATGCCCCACTGGTTCATCAACCGTTTGAACGCAGCGTGATCCGGAGTGCACGTCTCTCGTCCGGTATCGAAACGCAGCTGCGCCATCGTTCGCGGGTCGTCGTTGAACGCGCCCGGATCGGTTGGAAGACCGTTGACGATCTGCGTCGCGTGACAACGCGGGTCGACCACCAAGCGCTCAAACGCAGGGTTCAACGGGTCCGCAGCCGCTACGGCTGGAACGAAAAAAGCGCCGGCCGCTGCCGCTACTGCAGCGAAACGTGTAATGATTCCCACGGGTCAGGTCTCCGCCCGGGCGAGGCTACTTGCGGGCCGGGACCGTCGTCAAGCGCAGCTTCGAACCGGCTCCTCCTTCGACAAAACAGGGCTTTTCCATGGCTGGCACAGCATCAGGGCCGCGGCTGAGAGCCCCGGCGCCCGCCCGGCCCTTCCAGGTGGTGCTGGTCGAGCCGGAAATTCCCCCGAATACGGGCAACATCGCCCGGCTCTGCGCGGCCACTGGGTCCCCCCTCCACCTGGTCGGACGGCTCGGTTTCAGCATCAGCGACCACGCGGTGCGTCGCGCGGGGCTCGACTACTGGCACCTCGTCCAGGTCCAGCAGCACGACGACCTCGATTCCGCCGAGAAAGCGATTGGCGCAGCCAGCCCCGGCCGGCGACCCAGGTCCTGGCTCTTCACCGGGAGAGCCCCGACGAACTATCTGGACGTGGAGTTCGCTCCCGGTGACGCGTTGGTGTTCGGACGTGAGAGCGAGGGCCTGCCGATGGAGCTGCTCACCAAACGGGGATCCGACCTCGTCGCCATTCCGACGCTCGGAGCGGTCAGATCACTGAACCTGGCGAATGCGGTTTCGATCGTTTTGTACGAGGCGCTCCGAAAAACCGGAGCAACGTCTAACTCAGAGCTTCGTTAGTTGCTCAACGGACGGACGCCTTTGGGGGCTCGCTCGTGAAGTCGGCGTGCACGGTGCGACGCTCGCCGGGTTTGACGCGTGTGCCCGCGCTCAACCTCTCGCCGAGGAACGTGAAGACGACGGTGTACGAGCCGGGTTTCAGTTGGAGTGTTTGAGGTGTGGAGCCGAAGGTCTGCCCGGCGACGGAGACCTGTGACGCCGGTGCCGCGGTCACGGTGAGTGTTCCTTTCTCGGTCGCGGCGACCACGCCGGCATCCGCCACGACGTTCGGGATCGGAACGCTGGCGCGTGGTGCGGCGGTGGCCGGCGGCGCCGCGCTCGGGCGCGCAGAGCTCGTCGCCTGCTCTGCGTAGGCGCTCGGCGGCATCGAAGGCTCCGATGATGCCTTCGCAGTCGCCACGGTGGCGCTTGGGGCGTCGATGGGTGCGGTGGGCGCTTTGCCCCCCATCTTGGAAACGCCGAACGCCAGCACTCCGATGGTTGCCAAGAGCGCGAGCGGGCGAGCGAATCGCCCCCGCGATGGGCCATCGACTTCGGCTTCTCCGAGGCTCGCCGCGCGGCTGGCCTCGGGGGGCGCCACGCTCGAGATCTTTCGTGTCGCCGGCCCCGAGCCCTCGCCGGGACCGCTCGACGGCGTGTCTTTGGGCAGCGGGCGGGTCCACACCGACACGTCCTCGCGAGCCGCGAAAGTTCGAGTTTCGGTCGATTGCCGGTCACCGTCCTCGGGATCACCGCTGATCGTTTCGTTGCCCCACGCCTGGTTCGAGTCGGCCCGATCCCGCGCGCGATGCGCCCGTGCGCCGAGCCTGCGTGCGACGTCGCCGGCGTCCGAGCCGCGAAGAAACTCCCTCAGGGGACGCGCGAGTTGCTCGGCGCTTTCGGGCCGCTCCTTGGGATCCAGCTCGACGGCGGTCGCCACGAGTTCGCCGAGGGGCTCGAGCTGAGGGTCGTGCTCGGCGATGCTCGGCGGCGACGTTTCTAGTGCAGCGCGCGACTCGGCGACGGTCGAACGCCGAAATGGCGGTCGTCCGGTCCACGCTTCGATGAGCAACGTCCCAACGGCAAACACGTCACAAGCCGCGGTGAGATTCGTTCGTTCGTACTGCTCGGGCGCCATGTGACCAGGCGAGCCGAGAACGTCACCCACGCTCTCCCCATCTCCATCCGGGTCCGCTGGCGCCGCGATTCCAAAATCGATGAGACGCACAGCGCCCTCGTCGTCGACCAGCACGTTGCGCGGCGTGACGTCTCGATGAATGACCCCGGCGCGCCGATGCGCGAAGTCCAGGCCGCGGCAAATCTCGACGCCGACGTAGGCGCCTTCGTCGGGTGAAAGAGGGCCAGTTTCGCGGAGAATTTCCGCGAGGGTCGCTCCCTCGCAGTACTCCATGGCGATGTAGTACACACCTTGCTCGACCCCGAGCTCGTAGACGGGCACGATATTCGGGTGGGAAAGCTCGACCGCGGTCTTGGCTTCTTCGACGAAACGTTCGACGAACGCCGAATCCGACGCGAGCTCGGGCCGGATCTGCTTGACCACGAGGCGCTTCTCGAACCCACCAGCGCCACGGAGGGTCGCCTCGTACACACGAGCCATTCCTCCCGACGCCAGCTCGCGATCGAGAACGTATTTCCCGAAGATCTGCGGGAACATGCGGCGGCCTCATCCTAGCGCCCTCTGGCTAGTTCCGCTGCTTTGTGGCTGCGGACCTGGAAGCCCCGAAGACGTGCTCGTCGAGGTTCGGCCGCACGCCGTCGCAGGCTGCCCCGTCGACGCTCGGGCCAGCCTGCTATTGACGGCTCTCGGGGATTTCGACGCCACACCGGCGAGCTTCGAGCTCGTCGAGCTCGCCGAGCGCAACCGACAGCTGGGGTTTCCGCCAGAAACCGCGGGCATAGAAGCCCTGGCGACTCGGTCGGCGTCTCGCTGGCTCGGCACGACAAAAAAGGACGTCAGCGGGAATCTCGAGCTGACGCTGTGGGACGAGACCGGCGCATGCGACCTCGGGCCGACCGCGGGCTCACGGTACCCGGGCCCGAGCGGTGCCGGAGGTCAGGCGATCGGGTTCGCGCCGCTTGCTGGAATCGTCCTGGTCGCTGGCGGCGCCTCCCTCGACAACATCGAATCGGGGGGCGCACTGGTCGCCAGCATCCGCACCGGTCGCGTGGAGCTCGTCGCTCCCGAGCGGCAAGCCAATCAGAGGCGGGCGTTCGCGACGGCAACCGCGATGACGACATCCGACGGCGAACGGGTCCTCGTGGCGGGCGGCTTCGACCCGCTCGCTGGCGACCAGCTCGACGCGTTGGCGAGCGCCCACCTCTTCGATCCGATCGACGCCGCATTCACCCGCAAGATCGAGCTCATCGAACCGCGCGCTCGACACGGGGCGGTCGGGCTACCCGGAGGCGGCGTGTTGCTGATCGCCGGGCAAGACCAATCGGGTTTCGCCAAACGCACCCTCGAAGCGATCGCGCCGGATGGAACCTCGAGCATTGCAGGTCTGGCCACGCTGGCGGACGCGCGCATCGCGCCACGGGTGCTTTCGCTCGACGACGGGCGGACCCTCGTGCTCGGCGGCACTCGAAACGGCGTCGAGCCGGCGACCCAGGCCGAATGGCTCACCGCGGATGGCCGGGCGTTCGCGCGCAATCCAGTGGAGCTGCCACCCAGGCTCGGCGCCGGGACGGTCGCGCTGCCTGGAGGAAGCGCCCTCGTCGTCGGCGGTTGCGACACCACCCTGGCTCGCGACGTCGAGTGTCCCTTTTCTCCTTGCCTCGCCGGCTGTGTTTCTCGTGGCGTGATCTGGCTGACCGCGGACGGCGTGCGAGAGACCCTCGCCCCGCTCGACATCGATCCCGGCCCCCGGCCGCTCCTGGTCGCCGCCAGCGACGGCTCGCCGTGGCTTTTTGGATCCACCGAGGTCAGACGCTTCGACCCTTGGTCCGGACGTTTCGTCACACCGAGCATCGACCCAGGCGCGATCCCCTTGTCGTCCTTGCCTCCGCCGCTCGCGTTGGAACCCGGGCTGTTCGTCTGGCTGCACCCCCGCGAATCCGGCGAACCGGTGCTCCGCGGGCTTCGTCATGACGTGCGCGGTCCGTTGTCCCGCGACGTCGCACCCCTGTTGCTCGGCGACGCGCGCCACGTCGCGCCGAACATTCCACCGTCCGGGACCTCGATACGCTACGAGCCGCGTAGCGGCCTCTTGCTGCGCGATGCTCTCGGTCGCGCGGTAGTCACCGACACGCGGTACGCCGACGTGCGTGTGGAGGCGAACGTGACCGCCGGGTCGCTCCCGATCGTCTACTTCGGGGGCACGCCCGTCGGTGATTTCTCGTGCCCATGGCCAGACTCAGGGGGAACCCAACCACCGGAAACCGTAGTCGCCGATCGTTTTTCGGGCGTCGTCGTCCTTCGCAGAGGTGGCGAGTTCCGCCGGTGTCCCGTGCCAAGCGAGCGCCTCACGGTCGCCTTGGGTGTGGGACCGGGAGAAACGAGCACCATCCGCAGTGTGCGAATTCGGCGGCTGCCGATTTTCGAGTAGCTGCCGTCAGCGCTTGAAGAGCTTGCCGAACAGACCGCCTTTGCCCGGCGGCGTGCTGTCGACGTCGCCACGCATCGTGGCCAGTCGGATCTCCCGCGCCGCGTCGAGATTGTTCGGCTCCCGCGCCACGATGTACTTGAAGTCCTTGAGCGCGCGGTGGTGCTCGCCCGCGAGCTTGAGTACTTGGGCCCGCCAAACCCGAAGGCGAACGTTCGCCTTCGCGGCCTCGACGGCAATGTCGAGATCCTTCACCAGGTCACCGAACTTCTTGCTCTGGCTGCGTTCGGACGTGTGCGCGCGAATCCAGGCGTAGAGCGCTCGGTATTCGGGCTGCTCGGGGTCGCTTTCGAACGCGTTTCTCGAATGAACCAGCGCCTCGTCGAACTTCTTCATCTTGAGCAGCACTTCGGCCTTTTGAAACTCGGTCACGGCCGAAAGGACCTTCTGAACCTGCTCCTGCTCCTCCGGCGTGCCGCCGCCGGCTTTGATGAGGTCGTCGTAGTCGGCGCGTTTAGCCGCATCGTCGAGGGTGGCGTGGGCCTCGCTCAAGCGCGCGAACACCTTGGTGGCGACCGACCGAATGTCATTGAACTCAGGTGGCAAGCGGTCGGGGTGCCACTGCTTCGCGAGAGAGAAAAACGCGCCCTGAATGTCCGTAGTGCTCGCCGTCTGCGACACGTCGAGCATCTCGTAGAAAGTCTTCTTCTCGATCGCCGCGGCGAACTCGCGCGCCTCTCGTTTTACTTTTTCCAGAGGGTCGCCGCTCAAGGAGCCCGGGGAAATCGACGCCGGCGCGACCGACGACGGCGGGCCGACGGACGCGCTCGACGGCACCGTGCTGGCCGGCGGCGCGACCTGGGAGTGCTCGGGCGGGGGCGCGGGCGGCGCCGCTTCGGGAACAGCGATGGCGGGCGTCCGCGCCACGGCCACACCGATGGGCGGCGCGGCGTCGGCACCGAGATCGAGATGCCTCGTAATCGCTAGGGTGTAGACGAGCTTGTCGAGCACATCGCTTTCGGTGAGTCCAGCGCTGTCCAGACCGCCGCGTGACTGCGGTTTGGCCCTCATGATGTCGACAACCGCCTTTTCTTTGGGCCCGAGAAGAAAACGGCCGGGCTGCGCGGCGTGGTGGAAGCGCAGCACGCGGTCACCCAACTTCTTGACCGTGGTCGCCACCCGCAGCGGATCGGCGTGATTTCTGACGCCCCGCCAAATCAACGCGAGCGGCTCGACTGGAGTTCCCGACGGCCCGCCCCAACCCGCCAAGAGGTTCTGGTCGGCGTAATAGCCGTACAGGCTTTTCGCCGGCAGGTTGAACATCCAGTGAATCTTGCGCGCGACTTGCTCCTCGAGCGCGCTCTTCAGCGTGTCTTCATCGACCGCTCCGGTGCTCAAGAGGCATTGGCCGTGAAGCTGCTTTCGCTGGGTCATCATGCCGAGAGTGCCGTTCAAAGTGGCGTCGTCGATAGCGCCCCGCTCGAGCAGCAGCCGCCCGAGATGGATCACCGGTTCTGCAGTCTTGGCCTTCGACGGGAACCCCTGCTCGAGCAAGATGGCACTGCGCTTCTCGCCGGGCGCTTCGATGACCAACGTTCCGCTCAACTGCCGGTCGAGCATGAACACCAGCAGATGATCCAGCGGCTTCTCCGCGAGCGTTCCTTTAGCCGTCGGTTGCGCGGACATGAGGCACAAGAGCAACCTAGCACAGCCCGATGTCCACACCGCCGCGCTCGCTGAAGCTCCGACGGACGAGCACCGCGCCACGACTGCTTCCCGCGCCACCGCCACCTCGTCGATCGAGCGTTCGGCCGGGATAATCGAACCTGCTAATGTCCGCCCATGTCAGGCGAGCAAGTTCTGGTCGTCGACGACGAGCCGACCATCCTGAGTAGCCTCAAGAAGGCACTTTCGCTCGAGGGGTACGCGGTCGACGTCGCCGGAGGCGTCAAGGTCGCGGAAGAGCGGATTGCCAAGCGGTCGTACGACGTCGTGCTGCTCGACGTTGCGCTGCCCGACGGTGACGGCGTCGAACTGCTCGAACGACTGCGCGCCGCCGGCAACGACGTGGGCGTCATCGTCATGAGCGGGCACGGCACGATCGACGTCGCGGTCCGCGCGACCAAGCTCGGTGCGCTCGACTTCCTCGAGAAGCCGCTCTCGACGGACCGCTTGCTGGTCATGCTGGACAACGCGCTCCGCTTGATTCGCGCCGAGGAGGAAGCCCGCACCCTCAAAGCCGAAGCCGGCCATTTCGACGAGCTCATCGGCGAGAGCCGAAACATGGCGGAGCTCCGCGAGAACGTCACTCGAGCAGCCCGGGCGAGAGCGAGCGTGCTCGTCACCGGAGAACGCGGAACGGGCAAAGAGCTAGTGGCCCGCGCCATCCACCGCGCGTCGCCGCGGGCCAAGGCCAGCCTCGAGAAGCTCAACTGCGCCGCGGTGCCTGCGGAGCTCATCGAGAGTGAGCTGTTCGGACACGAAGCCGGCGCGTTCACCGGGGCGACCAAACAGCGCCGCGGCAAGTTCGAGCGCGCGAGCAATGGGACCCTGTTTCTCGACGAAGTCGGCGACATGCCGCTCGCCATGCAGGCCAAGCTCCTGCGGGTCCTGCAAGAGCAGGAGATCGAGCGAGTGGGTGGCCACGAAACGATCAAGGTCGACGTGCGCGTCGTCGCCGCGACCAATCGGGATCTGGCTGAGGCGTGCGAAAACGGAGCCTTTCGTGCGGACTTGTTCGACCGGCTCAATGTCGTCCCGTTGGAGCTTCCGCCGCTCCGAGCACGGCGCGAAGACATTCCGCTATTGGCGTCGTTTTTCTTCGATGCCGCTCGCCGCGCGAACACACGACCCGAGGTCAAGGTGGACGACGCCGCCATGGCCGCCCTCGCGCGGCACTCGTACCCCGGCAACGTGCGCGAGCTCCGAAACCTCATCGAGCGGCTCGTCATTCTCTCGCCAGACGACAACATTGGCGCCGACGACGTACAGAGAGCCCTCGGAATGAGTGCTTCTCCCGCCGCGGTGGGCCTCTATCGGGACGGCGTGCCGTTCAAGGTTCTGGTCGAAGAGGCGGAGCGCACGATTTTGGAAGAGGCCCTCGCTCAGCACGAGCATCAAATGGCCGCGACGGCTCGGGCGCTCGGCCTCGAACGAAGCCACCTCTACAAGAAAGCGCGCGCGCTCGGCCTCCGCGGCGGCAAAGACGACTAGTCCCCGGGATCTGTGTCCCGGTTCTTTGGTCAGCCCGCCGCTTTCGGATCGGCGGCGGGCGCTCCTTTTCGCATGACGAGAATCGCGGGGACGAGCAACAGGTAACAACCGGCGGAGGCGGCGAAGGTGCTCGACAAACCCCATTCGAGCGCGATGACCAAAGCCACACTGCTCGCGATGACTCCGCCGATGCCGTTCAGCCCCCAGAGCCAAGGAGCTTCGTCTTCGTGCGCTCCTCCGAAAATTCGCATACCGGCGGGGAACGCCACGCCGAGCGCCATCCCGAGCACGGAGCACAGTGCGACGGCAAAAGAGATTCGCACGACTAGAGATTGCCCTTCGATCTCCGGCGCCAAACCAGGCATGACGACCACGAGAGCGCCGACGAGCAGCGCGAGCACGACCGGATAGACGAAGCAGTACGGTGCCCGGTCCAGCGGCAGCCGGTCCGACAAGAGGGAACCGATTCCGGCGGACGCCACGAGACTCGCCAGAACCACGATCAGGCTGTAGCTCGGGTGACCGAGCACGATGCTCAGCCGCTGCAACAGGCCGATTTCCGCCAACATGAACCCGACGCCGATGAGCCCGAAATACGACAGCGCTGCCCACAGGGTCGGTCCACGGGCGCCGCGTGGCCGAGCACGCCGCCAGAGCGGAACCACGATGGCGCCGAAGGCGAGAACGAGCGACGCGAAGAGCGCGAGCGCCAAGGTCATCGTCGCGAGTCGATTGCCGTCGAGACCGCCCGCCATCTGGCCGGGCATATCTTTACCCCACGCGTTCAAGCGGACGACGTTGAAAAAGAAGGGCCGCTCGTCGGTCGGAGGCCGAAAGTCGAGCATCTCGAGAAGCGCCTCGTCCTCGATTTGCTCGCGAGTCGTCGCGTCGAGCATCGCGGTGAGCTTCGGGCCCGCGTCCGGCACGCCCGGCAACGCGCGGATTCGAAAATTCCTTCTCTTCGAAACCTCAAGAATACGGCCGACATCCTCGGGCGTCAGGGGATCGCGCCCGAGCACGAGCGTCGCGACACGACCACCCTCGACGAGGGCAATGTGTTCGCGAGCCCGCGGGGCGCCGCGTTCGATGAGCGTCGCCGCCGCCAACGACACCAACCGCGCTGTCTCACCAGTGGCCCATCGCGAGACGGTGAAGATGCCCCCGGGCTTCAAGCGGTCGAGGAACATGTCCCACGCCTCGATCGTGTAGAGCCCGTTCTCGCTGAGCGCGTGCGCCCCCGCGCCGGTAGCGGCCCAGGTGTCGATGAGACTCGCTTGGATCATGTCGTAGGTCTCGGGCGTGCGCGCGAGATAGCTCCTGGCTTCGTCGTGCACGAGCTCGACTCGGGGATCTTCCACGACCCGGGTCGGGTGCCCCATCGGCCCACGAAGCACGTCGAGCAACGCGCCGTTGAGCTCGATGCCCACCACCGAGTCGTGGCCGTAGAGCAGCGCGGACTGAATGTCGCGCGAGCCCCCGACCCCGATGATGGCCGCCGAACCGTGCGGACGAACCTCGTTGCCGACGTTCGTGACATCGCAACGGAGAAAGTCGAGCGTCTCGATACCGTGGTCCGCGTGATAGAGCGGCGTCGCCGCGTCACCGTCGATGACCAAGAGCCGCATCGAAACCGGCTTCTTATCGCAGGTCCCTTCGCCCCAGAGCGCCGGGAGCTCCGTCGTCACCGGCCAGACCTGGATACGAGAATGGCTGTTCCAGTCCTCCAGCTGCACGATCTCTCGATTCTCGGGGTGCCCCTTGACCCAGAGCGGAACGAGCCCGTTCGGCACCGAAGCGTCGACGAGAGAGAGCAGGAAAATGCCAGCGGCGACGTGCAGCCCACGGCGAGTGCGGCGGACGTCGCCACCCGAGTGGGCAAACGCCGCCGACCCGAGCGCCGCCACCCCGCCGAGCGCGATGATCGCGGGCCCGGCATTGGTGAGCCAGAGCAAGGCGGGCACCAACGGAGCGCCCACCGCAGCTCCCGCGAGATCCACCGCGTAGACGCGGCCCACGGGGAACGGCGTGCGCGTCAGGGCGGCCGCGATGACCGAGCCGGCGGAAACGAACGGCATCGCGATGATCGCTGCGAACACGATGAACTCGATCACCGTGGTCCACACGAAGGCGATGCGAAGCGGCAGAAGGAGCAGCAGCACGTAGCTGGCGGGCACGGCCACCGCGAGCTCGAGCGAGTCGCGCGAGAGACGCGACGCGAGCTTGTCCGCCGAGTAGGCGTCGGGGTTCAGGTACACACGCACCGCGCCGGCCGTGATGCCGAACAAACCCATCGCGATGACGAGGAACGCGAGCGAGTACCACGTGAGCACGCTCAGGATCCGCGTGTCGAGAACCTCGACGGCGAGCGTCGTCGACGTGACGAGAAACAGGCCCAACAGAAACGGCCGCTGGCGGAGCGTGGTCGTTTCCTTGCTCACGGGAGCCACCCTACCGCCGGCAGCTCGACCGGAGACAGTCAACTGCAGGCCGAGAGCGACGGTGCCGTCGGCGCCAGCCAACGACCCCTGCCGACCAGCGGCGAGCACGCGGGCCGAAAGCGCCAAAAACGCATTTCGGCCGACGGCACGCCGATTGCTAGATGACAGTCCCATGGCCCACGCATCGAGCTCGGCAACCCTGGTCGACCTGCCCGCCTCGACTCGTGCGGGCCGGTACTCGCTCGAGCTCGACGGACGCCCCTTGCCCATTGCCGGCTCGGTCGTCGTCGGCCGAAGCCCCGACTGCGCCATCACGATAGACGAGGCGCTGGTCTCGAGGCACCACGCCGAATTCGTCGTCGACGACAACGGCGTTTCATTGACTGACCTCGGGAGCGTCAACGGCATGACGGTCGGCGGAAAGCGGGTCGAGGGCAGCGTCAGGCTCACCCCAGGCGACGTCATCGCGATCGGCTCTCGCACGTTCGTGCTTCGCTACGACGGGCACGTCGGCTCCGAGATGGTCCGCACCCAGATCACGCTCGGGGCCTCGCAATTCCCCGGCGTGGAGGACGACACGGCAAGAGCCAACGTGCTCGAGCTCTTGGGCAGCGTCTCGGACAAGGCGCTCGCCATGGGCGACGTCGACGAGGCCGTCCGGGTGCTCGGTCCGGCCCTCGGCATGCTGAGCGAGGAGGTCGAGCACTCGCAGAAGCTCGAAGGCAGTCTCGAGGATCAGATGACCGAGTACTCCCTCAAGCTCGCCGACGCGACGGGTGACGGCCGATGGATCAATGGGCTCGTCCGCTGCTACGCGGTCGTCGGGCGCGGCATGCCCAACGACACCGTCGATCGGCTCTACGACTTGGTGCGCAAGGTGCGCGGCGTGGACAAGGTCGCTTTCGCCGAGTACCTCGGCAAGTTGAAGGCGAGGCCTTCCTTGCCTCCCGCCGAAAGGTTCTCTCTCAACCGACTCGAAGGGCTTCGACGATTGCTCGCTCTCCGGCCCTGAAAGTCTCTGGACGGCGCGGTTTTTCACTGCAGCCGGGTGTTTTTCGACACCGTGGCTGGATCCTGGGGGACTAGAGTCCCAAACTCTTCAAGCGGGGCGCCCCAGGGTCGAGCTTTCGCGCCTCATTCACGTGTCGACGCGACGCCGGAGCGTTGCCCATCGACTTGTGGATGCCCGCGAGGCGCGCGTGCACGTCGGCCTTCGCCGGGTTCTTGCCCGAGCACAAGAGGGCAGACTCGAGCTCGTAAATGGCCTCTCGATTCCGACCGCGAGCGGCCAGGGCGTCCGCGTAAACCGAATGTGTCCACAACCCTTCGATGTCGGCCCAGATGGCCGACTCGCCGACTCGAATCGCCTCGTCGATCTCCCCGGCATCGATCAGCGCGTTGATGAGTCTCCTGAAAACCCGTGCGTCATGCTCGTCGATTTTCGCGAGCTTGCGTAGGTAGGGGAGCGCGCTCTTGCCCTCTTTGATCTCGATTTCGACGAGCGCATGAAGTGGCTCGGATTGAGTCGGATCGAACTGGTGCGCCTTTTCGAGCTCGCTCCTGTGCGCCTTGTGGTCCTTCTTCGCCAGCGCCAACTGCGCGAGGAACATCCTGACCACATACCCGTCGTGTTGGTGTCGGAGCAGCTCGTCGAGGTGACGCTTTGCCGTCGCGAGCTTGCGCTCGCTGAGCGCCATACGAGCCTGCACCCACCGAGCGTCCGGGAACTTCGGGTCGAGGGTGAGTGCTCGCGCGAGGGCGTTCTCGGCCTCTTCCTTCTTGCCCTTCTTGAGCGCGGCGATCGCGTGCACGGTCTGCACCCGAGGATTCTTCGGCTGCTCTTCTGCCGCGCGTTTGGCGGCGGCATAGGGTCCAGTGCGCCCTATCGGGACGAACTGCTTGTCGTACCGCGCCAGGAGCTTGTGCTTGGCGTGATGACGAAACTGTTGGTCGAGCTCCTCCGGGCTCAATCCGATCCCGGCGGAAAGGACTTCCGGCGTGCGTTTGCCGGCTCCCCACAGCTCGAGCATCTTCGCCATCTTTCGCATGCCGTGACCTTCGGCGAGCATCGTGACGATCTGGCTCGACGCGTAGTAGGCCATGGCGATATCCGCCATTTCCTCCGCCCGCGTGAACGCACGATTCATCGCCGCGGCTCGTGGGAGGCGTCCGCTTCGGAACCCTTGGTAGAGCGCGGGATCCTGCTCTCGACGCCACTCGTATCGTTCGCGAAGGGTTTCGTATTCCGCGAGCCCTTCGGTGAACCAACGGGGCACGTGGTTCTTCGACTGCTGAATGTGAAACACGTGCGCCAGCTCGTGCCAGAGCGTCATGCCCAAGTTGAAGCTCTCGTTTTTGGGCGACATCGACGCGAGCGTCTTGCCGAAGCACACCCCTTGAATCGCAGTGTTTGGAAGCCCGCTCGTGCGAATCGCAAAGTTCTGCCGTTCTGCATAGAGCTCGACCCCCACGGGCTCGGCCGGGGTGAACCCGTAGTCCAACACGTACTTCTTCCACGCCTTCTCGAGCAGCTGAGGAATGTAGCGTTCGAGAATTTTCTTTTCGGCCTTGTGGTAGCGGATACGAAACCGCTTGCCGTCGACGGTCACGTAGGACTCGGGGATGACCTTTTCGTAGAGATTCAGCGTGTTGTAGACGCGGACGTTGAAGGGATCGACCCTGAACGCGCGGCCCAAGGTCTGCACGCCAACCCGTTCTTCGCCCGAGCGAATCAAGTTGAGACCGAGCATCGCCAAGGCCTTGCCGTCCTCGGGATCCACCGCCAATCCCTCGCGCATCATCACGACGATTTCTTCGTAGCGGTGCTCCCAATCGGCGAAGTCACCGAGGATTTGGTACATCCTCGAGAACTGCGGGTTCAGATCGAGCACGCGCTTCTTCGCCCGCTCGAACCCCTTGCGATCGTCGGCGAGAAACCTCACCGCCGCCTTCATGCTCAACAAATCGAGGTCCCGGGGGTGGTGTTTGAGGCCTGCCCGGGCGCGTGCGTCAGCCTCACGAAGCTCCATGTCGCGGAGCGAGATGCCCGCGAGCACGAAGTGAGCACCGGAATGCTTGGGGTTGACCGCGAGCGCACGACGCGCTGCGGCTTCGGCAGCGTCGAAGTCGAGGGCTTGGACCAGTTTCACGTGGGCCAACCACACGCGAGCGTCCGGATGATTCGGCGCCTTCTCGAGGACTTCGACGATCACCTCCTCGGCGTGTCCAGGATCGTACTTCTCGAGGAAGAGCTCCGCTCGCCACAGCAATGTCTGCACGTTCGCGTCTGCCGCGTTCTCGGCTTCGTTGAATGCGTCGTTGGCATCGACGGCGCTCCGGAGCAGGTGCGCCGCGCGGCCCACCATCGCCAGCCCCATGGGATCCGACTTGTTGATGCGATCGTCGTTGTAGTCCTCGACCAACGTCATGAGCGGCGCTTCGGCGTCCTGCCGTCTGCCCATTTCGATGAGGACCTCGCCGAGGGCGAGGCGCACGCGCCTGGCCTTTGGGTCCGCTTCGACCGTGCGAAGCACACGAGCCGCTTCGTCGAGGTGGCCTTGGCGTCGAAGAGCCTCGGCTCGGACCCACGCGGCGTCGAGCTTGCTCGGACCGCCGAGCTCGGTGGCTTCGGCGCCACCAGTCGCCGCTTCTGAGTAGCGACCAGTGACGAGCTGCACGTTGGCGAGCCCGGTGAGCGCCCACGCGCGATCGGCGCCCTCGGCCGCGGCGCGAAAGTGCGCCTCCGCCGCCGCGTAGCGACTCGCTTCGAGGGCGGCCCAGCCCTGATCGAGGCGGCTCGCGGTCGGCGCTTTGGGCCCCGCCACCGACGCGGCGGGTTTGGTCCCGCCGGCTTGGGGTGGTGGTTTCGACGGCGCCGGTGCGCAGGCCGCGCAGACCAAGCTGAATACCAAGGCCGCCGTGAATCGCTGCATCTGCTGCATTGTTGACGACCCGTTGGACACACGCCAGCTCGACGCAGTTGGGCAGTTTTCGACGGTGAACGGCGCTATTTCCCTTCGACCGTCACGGGCGCGCCGCGGCCGAGCTCGAGGGATTCGGCGGCGTGGCCGTTGCGTCGAGCAATTTCCACAGTTCCGAACGCGTTGATGACCGCCACGTATTCCCCGGCGGCGCCGTCCGAGTACGTTCGCTCGAGAGCTCGCTCCATCTTGCCGATTTTCACGCGCGGCGATCGCCACCCCTTCAAGAGGGATTGTTCGATGTTCGTGATCAAATTGCCGAAACGGTCGATGGCCACCACCTCGCCTTGCACGCGATCGCCATTGGCCTTCGCGCGACCGAGAGCGGGCGCGGCAGCCGGCGTGTGCTTGGGACCCACGGCGTCGAACCCGAGCTTGGCCGACGCGAGCTCCGCTGCGACGGGGGCGAACACGTCGCGCCCATGAAACGTGTTGCTCGGCTCGGGAATGCCGAGCTTTCGGGCGTCGACACGACGATACTCGGCGTCCGCGGGAAGGAACCCGAACAAACCGTTGTCGGGGCCGACAAAAGCGTGTCCGCCGGACTCGGCCACTAGGGCGGCTCGTTCGCCGCCCACTCCGGGGTCGACGACGGCCAGGTGAACCGTGCCCGACGGAAACCACTCGTAGCTTCGCTCGAGCCAAAAGCTGCCCTCGGCGACGTTCTGCGGCTGGATCCCATGGGCCAGATCGACGATGCGCGCCGCGGGAAAACGCCCATAGATCACGCCCTTCATGACGCCCACGAAGGGCTGCTCGACGCCGAAGTCGGTCAACAGGGTGACAATGCCGCTCGTGACCTCGGGCATGAATCCACTCTTGTTTCGTCAGTCTCCCTCGGGGAGGGTCACGCAAGCCGCTCGGCGCCACCGGCCGTGACGATGAAGGCCCCGGGGCCGCAAAACCAATCCTCTTCGGCGGCGAGCACGTGATACCAGTTTCGCTCCTCGCCCCACCGGAGACAGAGCGTTGCCCCGGTCAGCAGCGCGTCGGGGGCAACGACCTTCACGCTGCCGACCTGCGTGCTGGATTCTGGAGGAGCCGTCGCGACGATCTCGCCTTTGGCGATCGCGGACTGCGGTGACGGCGGAGGGCCCAAGGGTCCGTCTTGTGGCATCGCGACCATGCTCTTGGGTGTCGCCGCGTTGAAGAGCTCGTACTTCTTGCCCACCTCTTCGTCCGCACCGATGACGAGCGAGCTTGGAGCGGGGTGCCACGACCAAAAAATCTCCACCTCCGCAGCCTGTCGCGATTCGTTGACGACGTGGATCGGAAACTCGAGTTCTTCGCCCGGGCGCACCACCGTGTGCGGCAGCGACGTGCACACGAGCAGCGGTCGCGAAGCTAGTCGGAACGCGTGATACGTGGCCTTGGGCTCGCGATCGACGTCGACGAGACCGCCGCCGGCCCACCCCCACCAGTCGCAAAAGAAGTGCCAGCGGTAGGCAAAAAATGGATCGCCGCGGTGGATCCGGATCCACTCGGTTTGGTACTTGCCGAGCAGCGCTCCGTAGTGCTCCGTCGCGCGGCGCCACGAGTCCATCGAAGGATACCGTTCGAGCAAACCTGTGAAGTTGAACGTCCACGGACCGAAGCTCATCCGTGACAGCCACTCCTTCATGAGCGCGTCGTCCGGGGGCCATCGCAAGTCTCCCCACCTTTCCGACTGCGGTCCCGCGGTCCAGAACCCGTACTCGGAAACGAACCACGTCTTGTGATTGCGAACGCCGTAGACGTCCCCGCCATTGAGTGAGCCATCGTACAAGTGCAAATCGTCGCCGATTCCGGAGGCGCGATGCACGTGCCGCACGGTGTCGATGGCACTGAGGCATTCGTCGAGCTCCTCATCGAGCACCTGGTTGTCGAAGTCGGCCTTCGCGTCCTTGGGCGCACCGGGTACGAACAGCGCCGTCGGCTCGTTGTGACAGGCCCAGTACACGATCGACGGGTGGTTGTAGAAAGTGTAGGCCATGTCGGCGATCTGCCGACGCGCGAGGTCGATGAACTCGGGATTGCTTTCGCTTCCCGAGTCGTAGTGCCACTGAAGCGCAAAGTCCTGAAACACGAGCATGCCCGCGTGGTCCGCCGCGTCGTAGCAAGGGCGGCACTGCACGTGACCGTGCACCCCCAAGCTGTTGACGTGAGCGTCGGCGCAAATCGCCATGTCTCGCTGGTAGTACGCCTCGTCGACGTCGGCGAAGTGCTGTCGGGGAATGTAGTTGAGCGCTTGGATGAACACGGGAGTCCCGTTCACCACGAGCTTCTTCGGGTCGCCGTCGACTTTGGCCGTCCGGAGACCGAAACGTGCTCCGCGGACATCGCTCATCGCGCCGTCGACGTGAGCCTCGACGTCGAGTTGGTAGAGCGCCGGTGCTCCGAGATCCGAGTGGGAGCGCGGCCACCAGGCGATGGCTTGCTCGAGCGTCATCCGGAGGTCGACTCGATTCGCACCGGGCGCCAGATCGACCTCGAGGGCCGCGTCGCTGTTCCCTCCCGACGGGGACTCGACGCGGAGAGTCGTGGTGCACGCCACACGCTCCTTACCGCAGTTGCTCAAGACGAGGGCGACGTGCACCGTGCCCGACTCGACGCTGAGCGGCGTCACGAAAACGGCGTCGACTCGAACAGCGCCGGTTCCTTCGAGGCGCAAGTCGGCGGTAATTCCGCCAGTCGTGAGTGATTGGCCGAGCCTCGCGGTCCACCCCGGAGTGTGCCGTCCCGGCAATCCCCCTGGCCTCGAGTCGTGATACTTCAGGGTCCCTTTGATGACGCGTTTGGCGTGGCGAATGAAGAGTTCGCCGGGATCCAGCTCTTCGAACGGATCCTGCACCCGCACCAACAGAGTCGAACCGTCGCGGACCTTGCCGGTCACGTCGAACGCAAACGGCGCGAAGTAGCCCTCGTGACGCCCTAGGTGTTGCTCGCCGATCCACGCGTCGCACAGATAGTCGACCGCATCGAACGCGAGGCGCACGTTCTCGGCATCGAACGCCGGAAGCTTGCGCCGGTAATAGACTGGCCCGAAGTGCGCGGACAACGTCGGTTCCAAGCCGTAGTTGTTCGGGACCTGCACGCGAGCCCAGTCGTCATCCGCAGGCAGACAGGAGAGATCCGCGTCGGCGGCGAGTGCCACTCGTTCCCAAGCTCCGGCGAGCGAAACTCGCGGAGGGCGCGGCGCGCCCGACGCAACCGCATCCACGACTCTTGCGGTGGCCGCGCGAGCAGACGACACCGCCTCGAACGCGGAATTTGTGCTCACTGGAGCGGCGGCGGGCAGGCGTTCTTCGACGATTTCCAACTCGAGCTTCGGCATGGGTACGCGAGAAACGTACGACGCCGCGGCGGCGGGCTGCAACCGATCCACCAGGCGCTCCGCGGGCGGCCACGATGGCCGCGTCCATTGAGCTGTGCATCGCCGCGCGCGACCGTTACCCTGAACGGGCCGTGCGGTGTTCGATCATTCCCATGCTCGTTTCGTGCTTGTTGGTCGCCCCATCGGCCGGAGCGGTCGAACTTTTCGTCGAGGCGGGCTCGAACGGCGACGGCTCGGCGAGCAACCCCTTCGGCACCGTTCAAGCCGGGGTCAATGCCGCAGCTCCGGGTGACATCGTCACGGTGCGAGCGGGCACCTACAACGAAGAGGTTCAGACCCAAGTCGACGGCACCGCGGCCTCACCCATCACCATTCGCGCGGCGCCGGGCGGCGGAGAGGTGCTGGTCACGGCGAGCGGTCGCGTGCTGAGGATCTTCAACGCGCATCACATCGTCGAGGGCCTCGTGCTCGACGGCCAGTTTGGGGACCGCATCCCGCTCGACGTCGACACCGGGCCGTTCACCATGAGGTCGGTGGAGCTCCGCAACTCGAGCCGCGACTGCATGGACATCGGCGACTCGGTCGGCGTCACCGTCGACAGCTCGTCCATCCACCATTGCCTCAACCCGACGGGGGGCCGAACCGATGCGCACGGCATCACCGGCGGCCCGACTCGAGATCTGGTCATTCGCGACACGGACATCCACACGTTCTCCGGGGACGCCGTGCAGTTCGACCCCGGGCGCGCCTGCCCAGGGTGGGACAACATTCTCATCGAGGGCTGTCGGTTCTGGCTCGAGCCTTTGCCCGCAGACGTCAACGGTTACAGCGCGGGCGTCGTCCCGGGAGAAAACGCGCTCGACACCAAAGTGTGCCCGCCAAGCACGAACCCGAATCGCCACCGCATCACCATTCGCAACACGGCCGCGTGGGGGTTTCGTGGAGGGCTCATCAGCAACATGGCGGCCTTCAACATGAAAGAGCACATCGAAGCCGTGCTCGACGGAATCACCGTATTCGACTCGGAGATTGCGTTCCGACTGCGCGGGCCGGGCTCGCGCGGGGGCGCGGACGTGCGTCTGCAGAACGCCGTCGTGTACGACGTCGACACCGCCGTCCGCTACGAAGACGACATCGAAAACTTGCGTGTCTACAACGTCACCCTCGGCCTCGACATCGGTCGTGGGTTTCAAGAGGCGTCCTCCAACGCCAGCGTGCTCGAAGTTCTGAACCTGCTCGCCCTCGGGGGCCTCCCGGCCGAAGCCACCGACCCGTCGAACATGGCGACCGACGCCTCGGTGTTCGTCGACGCCGTGGGCGGCGACTATCACCTGGCCGACAGCTCGGCTCCCATCGATCAAGGCATCACAATCGCCGCGGTCGACACCGATCGCGACGGGACCGCGAGGCCTCAGGGCAGCGCCTACGACGTCGGGGCCTACGAGCACTGCGCCACCGCGTGTGCCGGCGCCGGCGGCTCGGGGGGTTTCGGCGCGGTTGGGGGAGTTGGCGGGACTGGTGCGGTTGGCGGGACTGGTGCGGTTGGCGGAAGCGGCGCAGTCGGAGGAGCTAGCGGCTCGCCTGGCACCGGCGGCAATCCCCCTGGCTCGGGCGGCGGTCCCCCTGGCTCGGGCGGCAATGCGTCTGGGACTGGCGGGGCAGGCGCCTCGGCGGGATCGACGGGTGCCGGCGGCACCTCGTCAGGAGCGGGCGGCGACGCCGCTGGGGGCAGCGCAGCGACGGATCCGGGGAGCGACGCCGGTTGCGGATGCCGAGCGGCCGGCGGCAATCGAAATGTGGGCGCGCTCGGACTTGCTCTACTCGGCGTCGGGCTCTTGGCACGTCATCGCAAACGGCCGCGGCGTTGAAACAAGCCCCGAACCCTTTGCCGCACCGGGTCTTCACGCAGGTCCTCGACCTCGGCATCGACACCGCCGCGCTCGAGCGGCAGGCTGGCACCCACTTTCGTCTCAGCCTCGACGTGCTCGATCACCCACCGAACGGCACCGTCCGGCTGCGGGTGGAAAGCCAAAAAACCGACGGCGGCACCTTCTCGATCCGGCCGCGGTTCTGCACGCCCGCCGACCTCGAGGACGCGGTGCTTGCGGAAGAACGAGGTCGGGCTTCCGGCATGTCGCTGCTCGCCCAAAAGTGCCCAAGCATCTGGGAGGTGCACGCGGAGCCGGACGTGGACGAAGCCGCGCTTCTCGAGCTTTGCGGCGTGCTTGCATCAGTCGCGCTCGGCCCCGTGATGCCGCCGGACATCTCGACGCTCTTCGGGGTGCGCGGCGCGATGGAGCGCGTGGAAAAGCTGCTCACGCGTCGAGCGCAGCTCTGAGCGCGTCCAGGAAATCGCTCGGGCGCGCGCCCTCGAGTGGAGCACCGGCGAGCGGCGCGAGCAGGTCGTCATCGATCGCGCTTCCGAGGGCCACGGCGGCAGAGAAGCTCTGGGCGAGGTCGTCGAACGCGTAGGTCGCCCCGAGGGCGTCGGTCCGGATGAAAACGTCGTCGCCGGCAACGTGTACCTCCACCGTCCCGATGGGCACGGTCACCGTCCCGACTTTCGCCCCGGCCGGCGGCTCATCCATCTGCTCGCGGGGTCCGCTCACGGCGCCGACGTCGTCGCGCGTGCGTCGTGCTCCCCAATGATCGGCGAGGGTGCGATGCACCACGTCGACCAGCTCCTCGGGACTCCTCTTACACAGAGTGAGAACGCCGGGCGCTGCCTCTTCGGACTCCACGGTCGCCGCGTCGAGTCCGACGAACACTTCGATGACGACGCTGCCTTTTCGGCCGACGTCATACCCGACGAGGGCACCCGGGCGCCGGACAAACGTCAGATGATCCCGACCGAAGTAGTGGGCAAGGACACCAGCGCGTGTGTAGGCCTTCAAGAAGCCGCGCAGATTTCGGTTGAGCAAATTCGAGAGGGTCGCGTCGGGCACGAGCGCCTCGACGCTCGGCAGAGCCAGGACGTGGTGCACCACGCGGCCTGTGAGAAGCGCCGTCGCGCCCGTCGACGCTCGGCGGTACGCCCCCTTCATCGAGCGCTGGTGGGAGCCGAGCACCCGTGCGTCGGCCGTGATCAGAGAGCTGACCAGGACCGCGCCGCCTCGCTCGATCGCCCGCTTTTCCGCCGGGCCCGCCACGCCGAGGGCCTGCTCGAGCTCGCGCTCTTGCACCGGCGCCTCGAGAATTTCGGGCATCACACTTCGCGGTGCGCTTGGACGCGGTACTCGTCGTCTTCGTGCGAGTACTCGGCGTGAAATGAAATCGGCCGACAGCAAACCGAGCAATCCTCCACGTAGATCTGCGTATCGCCTCCGCCCGGATCGGGATAAGTATCTATCGGCTCGCCACAGTGCGGGCACGTGAGGGAGGCCGGATCGTGGGCGGGCGGCATGTTCGAAGCGTACCGCGTCGCGCTTTTGGGGGTTTTCACCGCGAGAAACACGCTCCCGCGACGCTTGCCGCCTAAAAGCGCGAACTCTATCATTTCCGCCCTTTAGCTCATGGGATCGAAACGCCAGAACGACGGGCCGAGGCCGAGCGATGTCGCCAAGACACGCCTAGGCAAAGTCGTCGGCGATAGATGGCGGCTCGAGCGCCTGATCGGCATCGGCGGCATGGCCGCCGTGTACCAGAGCGCCGACGAAAACGGCTCGCAGGTCGCCGTCAAAGTGATGCACAGCGACTTCTCCACCAACGAGTCGCTCAGAAACCGCTTCGTTCGCGAAGCTCGCCTCACGCGTTCGATCCAACACCCCGGGGGTCTCGAGGTCTACGACGAAGGGGTCAGCGACGAGGGCGATCCTTTTTTTGTGATGGAGTTGCTCGTCGGCACGCCCCTCGATCGGCTGTGGAAGAAGCACGACCGCAAGCTCCCCGTCGAGTACTCGCTTCGAATCGCCGACCACGTGCTCGACTTTCTCGGCGCCTGTCACGGCGAGAACATCGTTCACCGCGACCTCAAGCCGCCCAACATTTTCATCACCGAGACAGCCCAAGTGAAGGTGCTCGACTTCGGCGTCGCGCGGAAAGACGAAGAAGGGATGGAGCGCACGGTGGCCGGGACGGCGCTGGGCACGCCGGCCTACATGGCGCCGGAGCAGGCCATGGGTACCCGCGAAGCGCTCGACGGACGCGCCGACATCTTCAGTGTCGGCGCGATCCTTCACGCGCTCTTGACGGGCAAGAAGCTGCACGAAGGACGCTCGGACCAGGAAGCCTTCGTCTTGGCCGCCACGCGACCCGCCCCTTCCATCGCGCGAAGCGCCCCCGAGCTGCCGGCAGAAGTGGTCGCCCTGGTGGATCGCGCGCTGCAGTGGGACCGGCGAAATCGCTTCCCCGACGCGATGTCGATGCGGCAGGAGATCGCGAAAGTGCTCGCCGCCATGCAGAGCGGCACCGCGGACGTCCAGAAGCACGAAAACCAACCAAGAAGCCGCGTGCTGGCGGCGATGGCGGAGGATGCGACCGGCGAGTCCGAGTCGTCGTCGTCGTCGTCGTCGGCAACGGAGCTCGAGCCCGTCAAGGAAGTCTTCGTATGGATAGAACGGTGCTTGGGTGCCGTGCGGCAGTACGGGCACGATCACCCGCACGTCGCCACGCAACTCGGCACGCTCCACGACAAGCTCACGCAAGTCCTCGTCGACGAGCCTGAAGGACTCGCTTGGGAAGTCAGACCTCACTCGTTTCAGAGAGGGAACGTTTACGTCTGGGAGCCCGTGCACCCCTACGACCGCATCCCCTACAACCTGTTCGCTAGCGGGTTTCGGAAGTTCCGAGTGACCGCCGGTGTGACGATTCAAGAGATCCATACGCTGCTCGACCTGCTCCGGCGCGACCCCTCGTTGGATTTCGCCCCGGAGGACGACCTGGCAACGGCGTTCTGGGAGAAACAGCTCGAGCACGTTCAGTACGAAGTGGTGGACTCGTTCTTGGCGCTCGGCGCTCTGGATGCGGACGACGACGGCGACGACGGCGCCCAAGAGCTCGAAAAGCTCATCGCCAGCGCACGTGACGAGACTCGGAGCGACGGCTCAGGACAGGCCGCGGAGAGACTCTCCCTAGAAGCGCGCGCCACCGCGCTCGCCGCCCAACAATCCGCTCTCCGCGCGGCGCGCGCGTCGGAAGCCTTGGCGCTGACGCCCCAAGCCCGCGAAGCATTGGTCGCCGGGCTCGAGGTCGAACCGAGCGAATGGGATCTTCGTTACGTCGCGGTGCTCGGCGCCGCGGTCCGAGACGCGATGCATTTCGGCAATCTCGAGCTCGTCGCCGAGCCGATGCGCCTCGCCGTGCACGACCACATCAAGTCGCATTCCCTCGCTCAGCACCTGACGATGCTCGGGCGTGTCGCAGCCGTCGCCGCGCAGGATCCCAACATGGTGGACGCGCACATTCAGCTGACGCAGACGGTCTTCGACGACAAGACGTTGGGCGCGGTTCTCAAAGAGGTATCGCGACCTGCCACGCGCGCAACCGAAACGGCCGACCTCGAAGCCTGCGCACAACCGCTGGCGCACATCCTGTTGCACGTCGGTACCGGACCGGTGGACGCCGTCATCGACGCGCTGGGGCGCGTCGAATCGCCCGGGCTTCGAAAGGTGTTCATGGCGTACGTCGCCCAAAATTCCAGCGGCAACGAGGGCAAGCTCGGCGGTCTTCTCGAAGACGCGGACACAGAACGCGGCCGGGCCATCCTTTCGATTCTGTCGGATCTCGACACGCCCGAAGCACGAGAAGCGATCGCCAGCGCCGCCAAGAACGCCTCGGCCGAGCTACGTGTGGAAGCGGTCGCGGTGCGC
>JAJDAH010000379.1 GCA_029261965.1 Polyangiaceae bacterium | reverse complement strand
CGTTTGGAATGCTGCCTCGCGCAGCAATCGAGGGAAAGAAGTTCGAGGACGTCGTGCTACCGATAGTCGGCAGCGAGCTGCTCGGCGAAGGCTGGTTTCTCGATGACGAAGTCGGCATCGAGATGATCCAGAAGGCCATCGAGCTCGAACGCCCGATCATCAACGTTCACAAAGGCATCGCGCTACCGACGTTCGACAAAGTGCACACGAGCGCTCGAGACGTCGGTGTCGTCGCCGCGAGATTCCCCAACGCAAAATTCGTCGTCTATCACTCGGCCATGAATCACGGCGGAGCCGACGCGATTCCGGGCACGGGCGGCGGCGACGTCGAAGAGGGGCCGTACGGGCCCGAAGATTGGGCCGCCACCGACGATCCGCCGGGTATCAACAGTCTCATCCACTCCGCTGTCGTCAACGGGATCACGCCCGAAAACAACACCAGTATCTTCGCCGAGCTCGGCGGGCCCGGCAATCGCGCCATCGGCGATCCCATCCAGGGCACCCACATCATCGGAAAGATGCTCAAGTACCTCGGCGAGAACTACATCCTCTGGGGAACCGACGCCATTTGGGGCGGGACGCCACAATCGCTGATCGAAGGCTTCCGAGCCTTCCGGATGGATCCGGCGATTAGCGAACAATATGGCTACCCGGAGCTCACCGATGCCATCAAACGGAAGATCTTGGGACTCAACGCGGCTCGCCTGTACGGCGTCGATCCCGTGGCGAAAAGATGTGAAGTCGCGAGTGACAGGTTCAGCGCGATGCGCAGCGATCACCGCTTCGCACGCCGCAAGAGCCCCCGTCCGATTCACCCAGGCGAGGTAAACCAGGGCCCGAGGACTCGTCGGGAATTTTTCACGCTGTGGGAAAAGAACCACTGGATGCCGGGATGAGCCGGCGGCGGCGCCCGACCGCCCGTCAGTCCTCGCGCTTTTGGCCTTCCAAGATGCGTCCGAAGCGCGCCTTGCGAATTTCCTTGTCCATCGCCTGAGTAAACGCGCTGACGACGAGGGTCCGGACCGCCGGGCGGAAAGTCTTCGAAAAAGCAGCCAGGTTCGACAGCCAGTTCATCGGATCCTCGGCGGCGACCTGCGGCAGGATGTGGGATCGGAAGAGATTGATGAACCTCACCGCGATGCGGCCGAGATCCGCCTGGAGATCCAGAAGCTCTTGGATGACGACTTCCGACGGCACGCCCTTGCCGACGAGCACCACACCGAACTCGAGCAGATTCATGCTCGGGACTCGGTAGCCATCTCCGTTCCGCTCGATGGCGCCGGTCGCCAGAGCCCCCTCGAGCCGCTCGGGGAACTTTCCGAAGTCTGGATAGCGCGCCACCAGCTCCTCCGCCGTGAACTCCGTGGGTTCCTCGTCGCTCCAGGGGCTCGCGAGCACGCGCTCGTAGCCGAGAAGCTCGTCGATCCCCTGCCCCGACTCCCACATCCGCACGACTTCGGCGATGCCCGCGAGCGAGAAACCTCGCTTCTGAAGCCGGTTGATCGTGTAGAGCCGGTTGACGTGAGTTTCGGTGTAGTAGCCGACACGTCCGACGATTTCTGGCGGAGGAAGAATCGACTTCGTCTGGTAGAGACGGAGCGTGCGAACGCTGGCCCCGGTCAACGACGACAGCTCGTCGATGGTCATGCCCTTGGAATCCGGCACTTCGCTCGGCCGCTCCATCGTCGGGCCGTCTCCGGCGGGCTCCTGCTCCGAAGTAGGACTCGGGGCTGCTCCTTCCGCCATCTGAGCGGCAGGCTAACAGTCGATTCGCGCCGTGTCAGCCCGTCGACGGGTCGTGCACCCTCACCGTCAAGTTCCAGCGACACAGACTAGACGAACGAAAAACCGCTGACGTCGAGTCTCCGCCCGGTCCATGAAGAACACGCCCACGTCACCGTCCGGGCCGAAAGCGGTGACCGGATCCGTGCTGTCGCCGTTTGTATCGGTCAGTTGTTCCGTGGGCGCGATCGGCACGAGATCGGGTGAGAACATCCGGGCGAACAGGTTGAATCTCGCGCTCTGCTCTTCGGCCCAGGTCACCAAAATACGGTTGCCCAACGTCAACATCGTGGGGTCGCGCGCGAACCCCGCACTGGTGATGATCGGCGTCTCGCCCATGAGCACCGCGCCGGTCTCCGAAAGCGTTGCCCCAAACACACTTCTGCCTGGGAAGCCGTCGATCTTCTGCTCCCAAAGAAGCACGAAGCGATCGTCGTTGAACGCGAGCACGGGATCGACCGCGTTGTTCGTCGTCACCACCGTCACGGGGCCAACGTCTTCGAGGTCGAAAGAGACGGTCCGGAAGACGACTTCGCCACTGCCGACGTCGCCTTGTTTGTACGCCAAGCCGAGGCTACCCCGACCAACGACGAACGAGGCACCGGTAGCGTTGATGCCTTCTTCGGTCAGCGCCACGTTCTCGCCGATGGGTTCTCCCAACACATCGATGCGCTGACCGTAAACGCGAAAGTTGCGGCGACTATCTCGATCGTCCGCCCACATGAGCAGGTATTCCGCGCCGGTGAACACCATCGAAACCCCGACCGAGAACCTGGGCGCCGTCGTGACACGCAAATCCGGCGTGAGTTTCTCCCCGTCGACGTCGAACTGATTGAAATAGACCTCGAAGTTCTCGTCCCGCCGGTCGGTCCACGCCATGCCGAACACCTCACCGGTCCATTCGACGGGCCCGGCAAACGTGTCGTTGTTCACGAGCGCGATCGGTTCTTCGCTGAGCATGCCGAAGGTCGAGCCGTCGGGGGCGATGCCCTTGAAGAAACTCCGCGCCCGACCGGCCGTCGAGTCGCGTCCAGAGTAGGTCACCCCGTAGTAGTTGCCGTTGAACGCCACACCCCCGCCCTCGGTCTGAAACAAGTCGAGCGAGATCTGCACCGGGTCGAGCCCGTTGGCGGCGAAACGGGCGTTGTCGTCGATGACGCCGTTGCAGTCGTTGTCTACTCCGTCGCAAGTCTCCCCTCCACCGGGAAACGCGAGTGGGCTGGTATCATCGCAATCGTCCCCGCACGCGCCCGGGGCGCTCGGCTCGAACCCCGGTCGCGGGCCCAAGAAGCCGTCGCCATCGCGATCGAAGGTGAGCGGCGACGACTCACATTCCCCGGTTTCGAGCACACATCCTTCCACGGTGCACTCGTCGCCATCGTCGCATTCGACCGGGCCGACGTCCTCGCAGAATCCGGCGATGCACAGGCGCGGATTGCAAAGGTCGGTGAAGCATTCGACGTTCTGAGCGCACGCCTGCGGTCCCGGTGCTGCGTCGGCGCCGGCATCGGACCCGTCCCCGCGCACACCGGTCCGAGCCCCGCAGCTCGCGATGAGCACGATCGCGAAGCCAGAAGCGAAGACCCGGAATCGAAACGCGCTCAGATGCATCCGCCAATGCCCGCGACGTCGAGGAACTCGCAAATGAGTCCTGGCGGACAGTTGTCGGCGCCTTCGGTTGGGCACATCTGAACGCACTGAACGCCTTCGCTGCTGATCACACAAACGTGACCGCCAGCGCAGCCCTGCCCCGTACCGCACGGCTCGCCCTGGCGAGCGCTACCAGCGGCGCCGCACACCGTTCCGAACTGCTCGGCTTCACACCGGCCCGCCGGATACTGAACGAACGGGAAACACGCGAACCCTGGTCCGCAATCGTTGAATGCGGAGAACGGATCGCATTGGCGATCGACGGGGTTCGGCTCGGCATCGGGACAACCCGGATCGGTGAAACCACCGCCGTCTGGCCGCGTCGGTCCACCCACCCCGGCGTCCGGGGGCCGAAAGCCGATGCCACCGCCGGATCCACCACGACCCCCGGCGGACGGCCCGCCTTCGTTTTCCGTGGCACCGCCATCGAGATCGCTACCCGCCACGGCGCCCCCGCAAGCGGCCAGGCCCAGCGCGAGACCGAACGCGAGCCCGGCGACGATCATCCCCGAAGCCATGGTCGAGAGGATACCTGAGCGCCGAACGCGCGCCAGCGACTTCGTGGTAAGGGCATGCGTGTGCGTTCGCGGGTTCGGGCCATCGTGATCGCGAGCGCGGTCACCCTGTTTGGCAGCAGCGCGTGCGATCGCAAAGAAACACCGGACGGTCGACCGGCAACCAAAAAAACTCTCAGCGGAAAGACGCCGGGCTCGGATCGAAACGAAGGGCGATGCCTCGTCCCGACACCGCCCCGTCCGCCGTCGGAGGCCACCCCGGCGACAGTTTGCCCGAGCGACCCGGTGAGCAACCCGAGGAAGCTCCCGATCGGGTTCGTGACTTTCAGCGACGCGCCCGGCTCGCCCCGGGTCGCCGTCGAGCTCGCTAGAACCGATGGGGCCCGAGCACGAGGGCTGATGTACCGAACGCACATGGCTGACGACGACGGCATGCTGTTCGTGTGGAAAGAAGAGCGAGAACGATCTTTCTGGATGCGCAACACCTGCATCCCCCTCGACATGCTCTTCGTTGCCGCCGACGGAACGATCGTGGGAATCCACGAGCAGGTTCCGGTGCTGAACGAGGCGCCTCGCGCCATTAGCTGCCCCGCGATGTACGTGCTCGAGATGAACGCCGGCTGGACGCGGAAACACGGCGTCGTTGCGGGCCAACGCCTGAAGGTGGAGACCCCTTGACGAAACATCGTCGGTTGCGGGAGAAGACGATCGAAATGAGCCACAAAATTTTGCACGTCAGCATCGTCCTTGCCCTCTCCCTCGGCGGCGTGCACTGCGACAGCGCCGCGGAAGAACCTCGGCCAGAGAAACCCCGGAGCAAGTCGACGAGCAAAGCGTCGGCGGACCGCGGCGGCACGGCCAAGGCCACCGGCAAGCGGGACCCCAAGCTTGGGGCCAAAACGACCCAGCGCGCGGCGCGTTCTCCCGCACCCGTTTCGACGACGGTGCGGGCGTGGCCGGTTGCTGAAGTGAAGGTCAGCCCCGACGACCCCGAAAAAGGCCAGTTCACTCTCGAAGAGGCCACCGCTGGACTCGGCGGAACGGGCGATGCGCTCATCGCCGAAATTCAGACCGGCAAGGGCAAGCTCACGTGCGAGCTGTTCGACGGCAAGACGCCAATCACGGTCGCCAACTTCGTCGGACTGGCGAGGGGCAAGCGCCCCTGGAAGACACCCGAAGGCAAATGGGTGACGAAGCCCGCGTACGACGGCACCGTCTTTCATCGCGTCATCCCCGGATTCATGATTCAAGGAGGCGATCCGACCGGGACTGGCGCCGGACAACCGGGCTACGTGATTCCCGACGAGATTTGGGAGGGCGCCTACCACGACAAGCCGGGCTTGTTGTGCATGGCCAACCGGGGCGCGAACACCAACGGCGCTCAATTTTTCGTCATGGACGGCAAAGCCGCGCACCTCGACGCCATCGAGGTGCCTGGCGGTGGCCGCTACCGTGGCGGCTACACGATCTTCGGGATGTGCGAGCCGATTAGCATCGTGAAAGAGATCGCCAACGTCGAGCGGACGCGGGACCGGGCGAAGGACCCAGTCAAGATCGAGAAGGTCACGATCAAACGCGGAAAGAAGAAGCCCGCCCCAGAGAGCTCAGCGACACCGGCCAAGAGCGCAGCTCCGGGGCCCTCCGCCGCGCCCAAACCGTCCGCGAACTGAGCGGCCCACCAACCAACCCCGCGGCCCGCTGACCGGCGCCCCGCTAATCCGGCTGGAACAGCGTGCGCTGGCTGTTGTCCTGGTAGTAGAACTTCTTGTGGTCGCTACGATCGAAAGTCAACGCACCGAAACCGTTGACGACGATGGCCCACAACGCGGCCGTCTGAAACAGCGTCCCGAGCGGTCGACCGCCGATCGCCAACAACGCGAACAAGAACACGGCATAGTCGTTCGAGAACCGATAGCCGAACTGAACCCAACCGGTGTTTTGATAGAACAAGGTGGGAATCGCGACGGCGAAAGCCGTGACCCAAAGCGAAGCGTGCAACCAGCCGGTGCGCTTGGGCCACATCAGCCAGAGCAGGAACGGCGACGTGAACCACAGCGCGAGACCGTGCACGTTGATCTGAAACGGAGCCGACCCGCCCTTGACCCACCACGGAAGGTTCGTGAAGACGACGCCCAGGTTCTTTCCGAGGTAGTGGTAGTGAAACAGACCCCACTTCTCGAGCCGCGGTCGCCACCCGATCTGGAGGTGCGAATACCCGAAGTCCAGCGCGCTGCCGAACCGCGCGCGGTTGTGCCAGAAGGCCACACCAACGACGAGCGCGACGGGCCCGGAGAATTCGAGCATCAGCCGAAAGAGCTTCTTCCCATCGAGGCGCCGCCACCCGTCGGCCAGTCGAGCCAGTATGCTTTTTGGCGGAGCGCCGTCGCTGTCGACAAGTGAAACTCGAAGCGCCTCGAGCGCGAACAGGGGAGCGGCGAACAGCACCGGAGAGCGAGTCATGAAGGCCAGCCCAAGCATGAGGCCTGCCCAGAAGGGCCGTTCGGCATCCAGGGCGAACAAGACGTAAAGGCCCGTGAGCGCGACCGCGACGACGTGCGCCGCGTACCAAACAGTACCTTGCTCCGCCGTGAAGAAGTAGACGGTGCCGAACGCGAAAAGCACCGAGAGACCGAGGTTGGTGCGTACGCTTCGTTCGCTTCGGCCAGTTCGGCGGAGCTTCTCGAGCACGAGGAAAAGAACCGCGGGCCCAATGCCGGCGAGCCAGAGGAAAAACTGCCCGTCCTGAACGTTCGTCGCACTGCCGCCGAATGCGACGACGGGCACGAGCAACACCGCTGGAAAGGGCGGGAAAACCACGAACCACTTCTCGCCGAACTTCGCGAAATCGTTGTTGCCCGCGTAGCCTGGTGGCTGGCCACCGAGATCGAGACGACCGTCGAGCCACGCCTCGGCCAGAAGCGCGAAGTGGTTCCACGGCGTGTGCCCGACGAGACGATTTCGCGAGGCGAACGCGAAGTAGACCCCCGTTGCGACGACGTAGACCCCGAGCGCGAGCAAGATTCGCCGCCGGCGACTGTCGACCCGGAGCCAGCCCATCGGGGGCGCACGCTATCACGGCCCCCGTTTCTGCCGCGGTTTGCCCGGGTGGCGGACCGCGGCTACCTTCCGGCTCCGTGGAAAATCCCAGATTTGTCGTCCCGGTCGCAGACCTGGAGCTCGGGCCGAAAGAACTCGAATGGGAGCTGCCCACCGAGTGGCTCGCTGGTGCGCTCGAGGCCAGCGAGGCTGCGCCACGCGGAGCGCGGGGCCGGCTGCGGGCGACGCTGACCAAAAATGGCAAGGAAGTGGTGGTGCTGGGCCACGTACAAGCCGCGCTCACGATGCCCTGCGCCCGAACCTTGGCTCCCACCGACGTGGATGTGGACGCCGAGCTCTATCTCCTCCTCGCCCCGGCCGTGGCCGCCGAAGAGCGCGCGCGCAAGGGCCGAGCTCGAAAATCGAAGAAGGCGCTACCGGCCGGGCGAGAGCGCGGCGACGCGCACGAATCGCTCAGCGGCGAAGACGCCGCCGGAGACACCTATGACGGTGAACGGGTGGTCCTCGATCCTTTCGTGAGAGAGTTCATTTTGCTCGAATTGCCCATGTTTCCCTTGCACTCCGAGGATTCAAGGGCTATCCGTCCGACCGTCGCAGCTTCGGAGACGACGGAGAAACCCATCGATCCGCGCCTGGCGCCTTTGGCCGCGCTCAAGAGCCGACTGGAAAACAAAGAGGAATAAGTGCCATGGCTGTCCCGAAGCGACGACAAAGCAGCACGCGACGTGACAAGCGGCGCGCACAACACGACAAGATCGACGCCCCCACGGTAGTGCCCTGCCCCAAGTGCAGCGCGCCATCGCGCCCCCACCGCGTGTGCTCGTCCTGCGGCTACTACAAGGGTCGCGAAGTTTTCACTACCGAAACTGCCGAGTAGCGCTCTGGTCCGAGCGCGATACGGCATGCGTAATGCCGTACGCAGGTGGTTCAACCATTTTTGGGTGACGGGCCGGCCGAGACCGCGTACGAACTGCGGGTCATGGCCTCTCCCACGAGAGCAGCCGCGAGCCGTATCGCAGCCACCGGGGCTTATGCACCTGCAAAAGTGGTGTCGAACGCTGACCTCGAGAAGCTCGTGGATACGAGCGACCAGTGGATCACCGAGCGCACCGGGATCAAAGAGCGCCGCGTCGCCGCACCCGGTGAGGCGGCGAGTGACATGGCACTTCAGGCCGCGAGACGAGCCCTCGAGACCGCTCGACTGAGCGCGGACGACCTCGACATGATCATCGTCGGCACGATCAGCGCCGACATGCCGCTGCCCGCCTGCGCGGCATTTCTTCAACGGAAGCTAGGGGCCAAGAACATTCCTTCGTTCGATGTCGCCGCGGCGTGCGCGGGTTTCATCTACGCGATGTCGATAGGCGACCAGTACATCCGCACGGGTGCCTGCAAGAACGTGCTCATCGTCGGTGTGGAGCTGCTCAGTCGCGAGCTCAACTGGAACGATCGAGCCACCTGCGTGCTGTTCGGCGACGGGGCTGGCGCTGCGGTGCTGAGCCCGGCAACCGACGACACGGGCGTGCTTTCCACCCGCTTGCACACCGATTCGTCGCTCGCGGAATCACTCTGCATCCCTGCCGGCGGCAGCCTCGAACCGATAACGCAAGAATCAATCAACCAGTCACGCGACAAGGTCAACATGATCGGCCGAGACATCTTCAAAGTCGCCGTGCGAAACTTGACGAGTGCGTCGCGCGATGCGCTCGACGAAGCCGGCCTCACTGCGAACGACATCGATTGGGTCGTGCCCCACCAAGCAAACTTGCGGATCCTTTCGCAGGTCGCCGATCGACTCGAAATCCCCCTGGAGAAGTTCGTGCTCAACATCGATCGCTACGGAAATACGTCGAGCGCGTCGATTCCCATCGCTCTGGATGAAGCACTGCGTGATGGCCGCATCCAACCCGGACAGCGTGTGCTGATGTGCGCGCTCGGCGCGGGAATTTCTTGGGCGAGCGCATTGGTCACCATCTCTCCTTGAAAATGTCGATGAAGGTTGCATGGCTTTTTCCTGGCCAGGGGAGCCAGTCCGTCGGGATGGGCAAGGCCCTCTTCGACGCTTCCCCCGCCGCGCGGCGAGTCTTCGAGGCCGCCGATCGGGCGCTGGACTCATCGATATCGAAGTTGTGCTTCGAAGGTCCGGAGCCCGAACTGACGCTCACACAAAACACCCAGCCCGCGATTGTGGCCACGAGCATCGCCGCGCTCGAAGCGCTACGCGAGGCGTGCCCGAGTCTCCCGACACCGCTACTCGCCGCCGGTCATTCCCTCGGCGAGTACAGCGCGCTCGTCGCTGCCGGGGCCCTCGACGTCACCGCAGCCATCAAGTTGGTTCATCTGCGGGGGCGCGCCATGCAGGACGCGGTACCGCCGGGTGCCGGGGCTATGGCCGCCATGCTGGGTGGGGACGAAAGCCGGGTACGCGAGCTATGCGCAGCCGCCGCGGAGGGGCAGGTGCTATCGCCAGCCAACTTCAACGCCGCGGGACAGGTCGTGATCGCGGGACACGCCGACGCGGTTCGCCGCGCAACGGAGTCGGCCAAGGAGTACGGGCTCAAAGCCATTCCTCTCAAGGTTTCCGCCCCGTTTCATTGCGCGTTGATGGAGCCGGCGGCGCGCGCCGTGCAAGCGGCCCTCGACTCGGTAACCATGTCTCCCCTCGCCTTTCCCGTGGTCGCCAACGTCGACGCCAAACCCAACGACGAGGCTGGACGCATCGCCGAGCTCCTCGTCCGGCAGATCGACAACCCAGTTCTGTGGGAGCAGTCGATGCGCCGCATGGTTTCCCAGGGAGTCACCCATGCCCTCGAGCTCGGCGCCGGGCGGGTGCTCGCGGGCTTGGCCCGAAAGATCGACAAGCGTGTCGAGGTCATCGGCGTCGGCGATCCCGGTGGAGTCGAAAAGGCCAAGTTGTTGTTCGCCTGAGCCTCGGCCGTTTCATCGGCCGGTCATCGTTTTGGTGAGCGTGGCTGCGAACGAAGTTTCGCGCGCAATGCTCGAACGGAGCATGCTAGACACGCTGCCTCGAACGTTCGTTCGAGAAAACCATGTTCGATCTCACGGGGAAAGTGGCCATCGTCACCGGTGGCTCACGCGGCATTGGGCGCGCGACCGCTATCACACTCGCGTCGCGTGGTGCACGAGTGCTGGTCGGCTTCGTCAGCGGTGAGGAAGCGGCGAAGGAAGTTGCTTCGGTCATCGAAACTGCCGGCGGGCACGCCGAGCCAGCTCGGTTCGACGTCGCTGACGGAGAAGGGGCGGCAAGAGCGGTCGGCGAGCACGCCAAGCGCCTCGGTCAGCTCGACATCCTCGTGGCCAACGCCGGCATCAGCATCGATGCCCTCCTGCCGCGGCTCAAGACCGAAGATTTCGACCGCATCCTCGACGTGAATCTCAAGGGCGCCGTTGCTTGCGCCAAGGGCGCCATCCGGTCGATGATGCGTGCGAAGCGAGGCCGCATCATTTTTGTATCGAGCGTGGTCGGAGAAATGGGCAACGCCGGCCAAACGGCGTATGCGGCTTCCAAGGGCGGACTGCTCGCCGCAGCCAAGAGCCTCGCGCGCGAGTACGCGTCGCGCAATGTGACAGTCAACGCAGTCACCCCCGGTTTTGTCGAAACGGACATGACGGGGGCGCTGACGGCGGAGCAAAAAGAAGCCATGCTCGGGGTCGTCCCACTGGCCCGAGCGGGGACTCCCGAGGACATCGCCGCTGGAATCGCGTTTCTGGCGTCGGACGAAGCGGGCTACATCACCGGCCAAACTCTGCGAATCAATGGTGGTATGTACATGTAATCACTTCACTTTTTTTCCGAGTGGGAAAAGTGATACTGGGGCCCCCGTCGAAGTGGTAGACGGCGCCCTGCTAAGCCAGCTGGAGGCACGAAATGGCGGAAGACCGTGACATCACGGCTGAGGTCAAGCGGATCATCAAAGAGCAGCTCGACGTCGACGAAAAAGACATCGAAGCGGAGTCGACGTTCATCGATGATCTCGGCGCGGATTCGCTCGGCCTCGTCGAGCTGGTGTTGGCCTTCGAAGAGGCGTTCGAGATCGACATCCCGGACGAAGACACCGAGAAGATCCGCACCGTTCAGGACGCGATCGACTACATCGAGCGCAACGCGAGCGGCTGAGCGGGCCACCCCCGGCCCTCGCTCGCCGTCTCGTTGGCTTCTCGGCCGACTGTGGGCGCCGCTCCGGCGTCCGATGACTCCAAGTCCCACATGGAACGCGTCGTCGTCACCGGAATAGGTCTCGTCACCCCAAACGGCATCGGGACCGATGCGACTTGGGACGCGCTGATGCGTGGGGAGAGCTCCGCCGCGCGAATCACCGCCTTCGATCCCGAGAGCTTCCCGTCGACCTTCGCCTGCGAGGTGAAGGGGTTCGAACCGGCGGAGTTCATCGAGAAGAAGAAGATCAAGGAGATGTGCCGCTTCACGCAGTTCTCCATGGCCGCGACGAAGATGGCGATGGAGCACGCCGAGCTCGAGCTCACCGAAGAAGTTCGCGATCGCGCCGGTTGTTTCATCGGAGTCGGCCTCGGTGGTCTCGAAGGCCTCGAGAAGATGGTGCTAACGGTCGAGAACCGAGGCCCACGGAAAATCAGCCCCTACTTCATCCCGTCGATCATCGGGAACCTTGCCGGCGGGCAAGCGACGATCGCCTACGGCCTCAGGGGCCCGAGCTATTGCCACACCAGTGCCTGCGCATCGAGCACACATGCGGTGGGCGAAGCGTTCGATTGGATCCGCCTCGGCCGATGCGATGTGATGGTCGCCGGAGGCGCGGAAGCAACCATCACCCGTGTAGGAATCGGTGGGTTTTGCGCGATGTTCGCGCTGAGCCGGCGAAACGACGACCCCGCGGGCGCCAGCCGCCCCTTCGACAAGGATCGAGATGGCTTCGTCTGCGGCGAGGGAGCCGGGACGATGATTCTCGAGTCACTGACTCACGCGAAGAAACGCGGCGCCAACATACTCGCGGAGGTCACGGGTTTCGGCGCGACAAGCGACGCGCACCACATCACCAAACCAGCACCCGACGCGGTGGGCGCCCGGCGCGCGATGCAGATGGCGCTCGCCGACGCCAAGTTGAACCCGGCCGACATCGAGTACATCAATGCCCACGCGACCTCGACGCCCGCTGGGGACGTCGAAGAGTCGCGGGCGATCAAGAAGGTCTTCGGCGACCACGCCAAGAACGGTCTCCTCGTCAGCTCGACGAAGAGCATGATGGGGCACCTGCTGGGTGCCGCTGGTGCGGTTGAGGCGGCGCTGTGCCTCCTTTCGATCCGGACCGGAGTCGTGCCGCCGACTATCAACCTTCACGAAGCCGACCCGGAGTGTGACCTCGACTTCGTTCCGAACCAACCTCGCGAGTGCAAGATCTCGCACGCGATGAGCAATTCGTTCGGATTCGGCGGGACCAACGGGACGCTGATCCTTTCGGCGTTCGAGGGTTGAGGGCGGACGCGCGGAGTGCGCCATGCAGTGCCCCTTCTGTAGAGAGATGGATAGTCGCGTCGCCGATTCACGGCTGGTCGCGGCCGGCACGGTCGTTTGGCGCCGCCGCGAGTGTGACGGTTGCAAGCGCCGATTCACGACCTACGAGCGCGTCGAGCACGCGCTGCCGGTGGTAGTGAAAACCGACGGGACCCGCGAGCCCTTCGCGCGGGAGAAGGTTCTGAAGAGCCTCAAAATCGCGTGCAACAAGCGGCCGGTGGCGATCGACACCCTCGAGGCCCACGCGGAAGAGCTCGAGCGCGAAATAGCCGAAAGCGGCGACAAGGAGGTCGCGTCCCGGGTAATCGGTGAACGGGTGATGAGGCGCCTGAAAGAGCTGGATGAGGTCGCGTACGTCCGATTCGCTAGCGTTTACAAGTCTTTCCGGGACATTGACGAATTCATGAGCGAGATGGGCAAGCTTGTTCGCACGAGGCCATCGGACTAAGTCCCCCTGGGACGAGCGCCGCTACACCGAGGACCCTTGGGCACCGAAGAAATCGACAACAAGTTGATGGCACGCGCCATCGAGCTGGCCCACCAAGGCGATCCATCGCCCAACCCTCGGGTTGGGGCCGTCGTCGCGTTGGGCAGCAAGGTGATCGCCGAAGGACTGCACGCGGCCGCTGGAGAGGACCACGCTGAGGTGGCCGTTCTGCGCGAAGCAGGCAGCAAGGCCAAAGGCAAGACGCTCTACGCGACCCTCGAGCCCTGCAACCACGAGGGCAAGACTGCGAGATGCGTCGACGAGATCCTGTCGGCGGGCATCAAACGAGTCGTGATTGGGTGCCGAGACCCGAACCCAAATGTCGAAGGCGGTGGCGTCGAGCGATTGAAAGAAGCCGGTGTCGAGGTCACGGTCGGCGTGCTCGAAAAAGAAGCCACCGCCATAATCAAGCCGTGGAAAAAGTACGTCACTCAGAACGTGTCCTACTTGTCGCTCAAGCTCGCCGTCTCGCTGGATGGCCGCATCGCTTCGCGAACGGGCGCATCCAAGTGGATTAGCTCACCGGAGTCCCGGACTCGTGCGCAGTCGCTGCGCGCCGCCCATGACGCCGTGATGGTGGGAATCAACACGGTCATCGCGGACGATCCGCGCCTGACAGTCCGCGACGTACCCGGGCGCAGCCCCATACGCTGCATCATCGACAGTCGCCTCCGACTCCCCATGGACAGCAACCTCGTCGCCGGCGCCGGGGACGTGCCGACTTGTGTCATCACCACGACCGAAGCTCCCCAAGGCTTGGCGGAAACGCTCGAACAAGCCGGCGTCAACGTGATCCGGGTGCCCGCCACCGCCGAGGGCCGATGCGACATGTTGGCGGTGCTGAAAGAGCTGGCCGTGCGCGAAGTCGTCAACGTGCTGTGCGAAGGCGGCGCCGAGCTCGCAGGAACCCTACTTGCCGCGAGACTGCCGGACGAAATGCACTCGTTCGTCGCTCCAGTGTTGCTCGGCCCGCGCGGGCGACCGGGTGCGGTGGACTGGGCCGGCCCCGACAGCCCCACCGACGCCCCCCACATCGAGTCTCCGAAGTGGGAGCTTTGTGGGACGGACGCCTATGTCTCCGGCCCGCTCGTGTATCCGAAAAAAGCGCGCACCACCGGCGCCGGCTGAGTCGGCACGTCGTTGCCGGCTGCCATACCCGGTGTTAAGTTCGACGCGATGGTTCGCGAGATACTCGAGTATCCGGACCCGCGACTGCGCGAGGTCGCCAAGCCCGTGGACGAAGTAACCGACGAGATCCGCGTGCTCGCCGAGGACATGGCGGAAACGATGTACGACGCCCCCGGCTGCGGACTCGCCGCGCCGCAAATCGGTGTTGGCAAACGAATCTTCGTGATCGACACGGCCACCGATGACGAGCCGAGCGACCTGAGAGTCTTCATCAATCCCGAGCTCCTCGAGCTCGAAGGTGAGCAAACGTGGAGCGAAGGCTGTCTGTCGTTCCCGGAGCTCAGCGAGGACATCGATCGGGCGGAGAAGGTCAAGGTTCGGGCGCTCGGGGTCGACGGCAAGCCGTTCGTGCTCGAAGCCGACGGACTGTTGGCGGTGGCGATCCAGCACGAGAACGACCATCTCGAGGGAGTGCTGATGATCGACAAAGTCAGTGTGCTCAAGCGCAAGCTGATGCAACGGAAAATGGAGAAGCGGGCGCGGGCTGGGGCGTAGGCTAGCGAATTGCAGCAGACGGCGGCTGCGACGCCGCAGCTGAATTCGCGGGGGTGACCTCCTGCGGGGGCTGGACGCGCCTCCCCAACTGTTAGCCACTCCGCGTAGCCTGCGGATTTGGGAAGGGCGGCGCGGGTTGGGTGGACGTCCGCCCGGCGAAGTGCAGGCGGGCTGGCTCAGCGCGACGGGGGGCGGGAGAACATCGACGACTCGACGTTGATGCCTCTCGAGGCCATCTCGTCGATGATTTTCGGGACGACGCCGGTCGGCTGGAACACGCCTTCAACGGATCCGCCGGCGGCTGTGCGCTCCACCCGGAATACAAAGATGTCCTTGAGCGATCCGTCACCGGCGAGCTCGGAGACGCGCGTCACTCGGTAGCGGCCGTCGCGCAGTCTTGCGACTTCGAGCGCGAGGTCGAACGACGCGACAACACCTTCGCGAATGGCGGCTGGGGCGCCGCCGGTCGTAGCGGCGATGTCGGCGACGATGCGGCCAACACCACGCGCGAGACTCGGCAGTCTCGCCACGGCGATCACTCCGTCGGCGCCAGCGCCGATCGCGTCCAAGGTGGCGGCGGCCATCGGCCCGACTAGTCCGTCCACGGCGATTCTGGCGCCCGGCATCTCGCTGGCGACTTGAAACATCTTTTCTGCGTCACCGGGGCGCGCCCCGACGCTCAACCGGGTCGCTAGGGGTCGGTCGCCGACGACGTCGTCGGTACCCTCGAAAACGATCAAGGGGCCATCGCACGCCGCGATGAGAGCACTCAACGTGGAAGAGGTGCTCGAATCCTTGGGTCCAACCACCAAGAGGTTCGCGCGCGCGGACAGACACTGCTGGATGAAGCGCGCCATCGCACGAGAGACTGCCCCGTTTCGGACGAGCTCTTCGAACGTCGAGCTGACTCGGTCGACCTTGCGCACGGAGAGCATCGCACCGGTGAGCGCCGCGTCGCCGACCACGGCAGAGAGGCTGGCGCCGTCCGGTAGGGTCCGACGCACGATCGTTTCGTCGTCACCGAGGGGCTTACCGCTCGAATGGCAAAGCCGCGCCAGGGCGCGGTGCAACGCGGCTTCGCTCGAAAATCCCGGCGAAATGGGGATGCGCACGCCGCCGCGGTACGCGAGCACGCTCGCGTAGTGCGGGACGGCGATTTCGGTCACCGACGAGTCTTCGAGCGGTTCGGCGAGAGCTCCCAAGTCGGTGAGCTCCGCGCGGACGTCGTCGAGAAGCGCATCGCGGTCGACGCTGGCGGCGACCTTGCCCTCCTTCTGCAGAGCAGCGTAGGCCTTCTCGAGAACGTCGGTCAGTCGGTCGTCCAGCTTCGAGTCCGGCGGCTCTCCGCGATCGAGCGAACCAGTATCGATTTCGTGTTCGACCAGGTCAGCCAACGCTGCCATCGCATCGCTGTGAGCGACGGCCGCGGGATCGAGGGGAGCTTCCGCGACGCCGGGAACCGAACGCTCGGAAACGCTGACTTCCTTCAGTTGCTCGGTGCCCCGAGGTCCTTTGACCGCCGGCTCCGAGGACAGAGGCATGCTGCCTCTCGTTGACGGCACCCGCGGCGGACCCGGAACTTTCGGGTAACTCGCCGCGCTGTCTTCAGAAGGCGCTGCGGTTGGCTCGGGCTTCGACGATGTCGAATCGACGGTGGAGTCTCGCGGCACCGGACCGCTACTCGTACCGTCCCGTGCCTCGTTCGAACGACTGCGCTCGGCAACCTCGATGCGAAGGACGAAATCGCCGATGTAGATGCGATCGCCCTCACGAACGATGGTCGCCTGGGAGATCCTTCGACGATTGACGTAAGTGCCGTTCGTGCTGTTGAGGTCCGTGACGATGAATCGGCCGTCGCGGTACAAGAGACGCGCGTGTCGCTTCGAGACGTTGCCTTTGGGCAACATGAGCTCGTTGCCCTGTACGCGCCCGACGTTAATCTCGGCGTTATCGTATTCCTCGCGCCTTTCGGCGCCCCCCTTCTCACTGACTACGATAGAGAATACGGGCACTTGGGCCTTCGAATGGGGCGAGATCATTCGGGAGCAGGCATAGATTCCCGAGGCTGCTCTGGTCTGTCAATGCCAGGCGCAATTCCTGGGACTTTTTCGCAGCCTCTGGCGGGGGCGTTGGCAGAGCCTAACACGCCGCCTGAAGCGGACTGGCGCGCCGGCCCCGGGGCCGAAGCGTCGAAGCGAGAGCGTTCGACTCAGACGGGATAGGCGGTGACGAGGGCCTTTGGTGGCCTCTCGATGGCGGTGAGGACGCTGGTCAGAAGCTCGCGACCGCCGGCACCGAAGTAGAGCGCGTCGCCAACCTCGGGATCCTCGAGCGAGGGAAACGGCGCACCGGCGGCACCGAAACGCACGGGGGTCGTCAGCTCCCGCCGCAGAGCCATGTGGCCGACCCGGAATTGACCCGTCTTCCGGTCCCGAACCGCGACGCAGGTTTCTCCTCGAAAGTGATATTCGGTGTTTCGCGTCACGAACATCCGGTGCTGGCGTCTCTCGGCACCCTCGAACTCGGGGCTCTGGCTCATCTCGGTTCCTCCATTCCTCGTGGAATTCCGATCGTTCCAGGCCTGATGTCGGTTGGCCAAACTCCTTCGGACAAAGCATGGATAAGCTCCGAACTTTCCTGTGCTCGTGGAGGCCAGCCTACGATCCACTTCGAATCAGGTGGCTTCGAAACGTCCGCGGAAGAAACCGGCCAAACGGGGCCGGATTGTCGAAAAGCAGCGTGGCCCCGGCCTCGTAAAAACGCGAGCCCAGCGGCTGATCCCGCGCCGCCAGCTCGAGCTCTGGCGCACGTCGGACTATCGGTGGCGTGAGCTTTTCGAGCGCGCAGACGTCATGAGCGAAGGTGCAACGAAGAGCGAGGGCAACCACCTCGTCTACTACGGGACGACGAGCGTACTTCTCGCATTGGTGTCCAGCGGTGGGCAGATCCCGGACGCCGAAGCCCCAGACTTGGCGCGCATGCTCGAGGTCGATCCGCACGCTCGCCTGCGCGCGATCCGAGTGGCGTGCCGTGAAGCCCAAGTGCGGTCCGGCGGCGTCATCGGGCGAGTTCGAGCAGAGCTCGCGGTGCGCACCGACCCCGACGGCATCCGCGTCGATATCGAAGTAGAGGCGCCCGTCCATCGCGAATCGACGAGCGCGCGCCCCGCGACACCGCCGAAGCGGTGAGACTGTCAAGCCTCTTCTCAGCGCATGCGCACCGAAGCGCCGTGGGTGCGCGCCCTCACGCCGTGCGCGCGTTCGCGCATCAATCGCGATGTAATGAGTGCGAGACGCGCCTGCCTGTCGCCGCCCCTTGACAGCGAAGGCCAAGGCGAAGAATGAGATCGCCAACCAACGCGTCGATGGCGGGGCACAAGCAGAAAAAATCGAACCGAAAGCGTCGAGCTGACGGCAAGATCATCCATGTCGTCTTCGGCCCAGGCGGGGGACGGGTTCATGAGGAAAAAGAGTCGCCCGCCGACGGCGGCCCAGGCCCGGCGAGCCGCGAGCCCGTCACGGATCTTTTCACGCGCAGCGAGATCTCTCGCCTGCTCGGTCTCACCCCCGCTCGGCTCCGCACGCTCGACAAGGCGGGCATCGTGTCCCCATCGGGGCGACGGCGGCGGCGGCGAGCCTACACATTCACCGATCTAATCGCGCTCCGCGCGGCGCAAGCGCTGCTCGACCACAAGGCCCGCCTGCGCGACGTGACCCGAGCGGTAGCGGCCCTTCAGAGCACCTTGCCGACGGTGACCCGGCCGCTCGTCGAGCTTCGAATCGTGAGCGATGGCAAGAAGGTCATCGTTCACACCCAAGACGGTGCGTTCGAACCGTTGACCGGGCAGATGGTCATGGACCTCGAGGTCAAGAGCCTTCGTGACGACGTGGTTCGCGTGCTTCGCCCGACGGCGGGCCGCGAGCGAGCCCGAACGGCCTACGAGCTCTACCTGCAAGCGAGCCAGCTCGACGAGGACGTGGCCACGATGGACGAGGCTCAGGAGCTCTACCAGCGCGCCCTCGTGCTCGACCCGTGGCTCGCCATTGCCTACACCAACCTCGGCAACATTAGATTTCGCCGGCAAGATCCCGACGGCGCGGAGGCTCAATACAGGCAGGCGCTCGAAATCGATCCTCACCAACCCGAAGCGCAATACAACCTCGGCTACGTCATGCTCGAACGCGGCAACGCCGAGGCCGCCGTGCCGCTGTTTCTCGGAGCGATCGCAGCGGACCCCAAGTTCGCGGACGCTTACTTCAATCTCGCGATGGCCTACGAGCAGATCGGGCAGAGCGCTAGCGCCAGACCGCATTGGCACCGCTACGTTCAGCTCGAGCCCCACGGCACGTGGACCGAGATCGCCAAGCGGCACCTCTGATCGATTCAGAGCTTGCGGTGTTTCAAACTGGGTAGGCTGGCACGGACTCGCTCGAGATACTCTCCATCGATGGTCGCTAGCGCGAAGCCGACTCGATCCGAGCACTCTGCAACGACGCAGCCCCAGGGATCCACGATGAGCGAGTGGCCATAGGAGGCCCGGCCCTTGGGGTGCTTGCCCCATTGCCCCGACCCCACGACCCAGCACTGGGCCTCGATGGCTCGCGCACGCAGCAGCACGTGCCAGTGGTCCTTGCCGGTCTGCAAGGTGAACGCCGCCGGCACC
>JAJDAH010000378.1 GCA_029261965.1 Polyangiaceae bacterium | reverse complement strand
GCGATCAGCTCAGACGCGTTCATCGTGCTCATGGGGTCACCTCTGTCGGTTGGATTTTCACAACCTGTTCGACGGAGGGGGCCCTCTATAAAATCACGTCACGTGTGGGACTTCGCTGGGCTCCGAGCGCGATCCGCGCCCCCGCCCGCAATGGACGAGAGACCAGAAACGGTGAGCGACTTGAGAACCTTCGCGGGGCGGCTCTTTAGCATTCCCGTATCCGAGGAAAGCGCCGACAAGTACTCCTCCGCAGCATCTCCCGCGTATCGATCCTCAGTTACCCCACGCATCCAGTGACGGAACTTCCGCGCGTGCTTGCTCATCCGAAGTTTCGGAACCCCTTCAATATCGAGCTGATTCGCAACAAAAAGCTCGGATAGCGCGGGAACCCCTTCAATGGAAAAGATCTTCCTTAGTCCGTCTTCGATGCGTCGCGCACGGTGAAGGCGATCAATTGATTCGTCAATGACGCCCGCGATTGCAAACTCGTCAATCACGTGCATTCGCAGGGCGGTGACTACCGACAAGTCTTGCATCTCGTTTGCCAATCGCGCCAACTCGGCACGCTCGGTTCCGTCCAGGTCCTCAAGCGGCTTTGATCCGTCGAGCCCCGCGAACGCGAAGCGGCCCAACTTGTGACCTTCGTGACCAAACGCAACCGCGTTGGGAGCAAACGACTCTGGAAGGCTAATGTACGAGCCAGCAAGCTCTTGCTCCAACCTCTTGAGTGCTTTGGTTTCGTACACCCGAGTCGATCTGGCGAAGGCTTCCCGCACGGACTGTTCAGGATCAACATGCGTCGAACTCGTGAGCTTCATTGACTGAAGAGGCATCAGGCCCTTGGGACCGTTCGTGATGTGGGTCACTCCGGTGTCCTCGAGCCGAAATTTGATTGCGCCTTGTTCGAGCAGCTCGTGGAGACCCCTGAAACCGTAAGCCTTGACAAGGACAGGAACGATGAGGTTCTCGCCATAGACACTGAAGCAGATCCCTTCGTGCTGCATGAGCAGTTCGCTGATGTGGCCGGGCAGCTGGTCAAACTCGCGAATGACCTCTGGCGTTGCCTGTGTTTCATTCCCTTTGATAAAGATCGCTCGGACAACGAAGTTCGTGCGGCGGTCAAAGATCACGTCCTCGTTAGCGTCGGTCATGACTGTGTCGAGCCTCCAATGCTGCTCGAATTATCGCGATGTTTCTGAGGCGATGCCAGACGTATCAAACACACTAGAGGGCACGCAACGGAGGCGCCACGCGGCAGCGCTCGCCAACGGGCTCCCACGCGCGCGCTGGTGGTGGCGCCTATCGTCGGCGTGATCTCACGGGTTCGCGTCGAGCAGTCCGGGCTCGTACGCCGCCATGAAGTCCTGCGCCCAGGCCCGCTGCGTACGCACGAGCGTCGCACCCGTTCGTTGGGGCGCGACGTATCGCATCAACGTGTCCATTCGCTGAACGTCCGCGCTGTCGTGCGGCCCGAGAACGATGTGGATTGTGAGATCCCGGTTCTGATTCCGTCTGAGCGCGCGCATGATCCTCTCAAGCGCCTCGCCGTCCGTCTCCGGTAGGCGGTAGCCGACGAAAACCACATGGCGAGCGCGCTCAATCGTCGCGATCGCCTTGTTCCAGATTTCCAGCAGGCGTGCCGCTACCGTCTCCCTTTTCTTGCGTCCCGGCGTGGCTATCAGCAACTCGTCGTCGTCACACATCAGCGCATTTTCGTCGCCCCGTTGGCAAATGCCGTCGTCAGATGCCGCCCAATCAACGCTCCCGTGCATCTTGAAGACGTTCGGCGTATCGGGAAGGTTGGCGTCGTAGCCGGTCGTCCCGACGAAGCGTTCGAGGCTAAGCCGGGGAGTGCCAAGGCATGGAGCGCGCTTCGCTGCTGCGAGCCGCTCCAGTACGCGGTCGTAGTTGAAGGTGATGACAGAATCGCCGCCGTCGAGCTGTGCTCCCCACGACCGATACGCCCGCCACTCCTCATCCCTGGCATCCGCACCCTTGAGAAACGCACAGCACTCGGCAGCAATGACTCTTCGAGCAACAGGGGCCAGTTTGTGAACGGGGGTCGTGCTTTGAGTCATCGCCGGAGCCCTGAGGTGTCGCAGCAACACGAGGTTCGCATCTTTGACCTTCGCCTCGGCGCTGTTCGCGGCAGCGTCTAGCGTCTTCAGGAAGGCCTCGGCATCGTTCCAGGCACTGCTCGCCACGCCGGCCGCATACGTCTTGTAGATCGCCTCAACGTCGCCATCGCCCAGCTTGGGAAATCTGTCTACCGGATACAAGTTGCGCAGCACGACGAAGGAGTTGCCACTCAACAGCGTCTTCAACGTCGGGCCGCCGAGTGGAACGCTAAACCCCGAACCTACGATCCACACCCTCGATGCATTCTCTTCCGCCATGCCTTCCGCCCGCTCGTGTTGCGGCTCGCCGCTGGAGACGGCGTCGGTAGCGTACCGAGGTCGAAGAAGGGCTCCAACTCCGTTTTTCATGTGGTTACGGGGCGATGCTCCAGTCAAGTACGAATGCGAGCCGCATAGCGCGGTCAGCCGCGAGGATGGTGTCGGGGCGCGTGCTAGAGTCTATTGGGGGTGCACGGAAGAGACGCGCTCCGCGCGACCAGCGGGCCCCGAGCGCGTTTCGAGCGCTCGTGAACGAAACGCGCCGCGAGCTCCTTGCCCGCGCCAGACTCTCCTTGGATGAGAACGTGCGTCCCCGACTGCGCCGCCTCCGCCAGTAGCTCGCGCAGCCGCCACGCCGCAGGGCTCTCGCCGACGACCCCCTGCGCGTCCGACTTGCCGAACGGGAACGCCGGCGTCCCATAGTGCCGTGCCGAGCTCAGTGTGGTCGGGCGCTCCTCGAGCAAGAACACCGCTGTGTCCTCGAGCACGAGCACGTCCCCCACCGCCGCGACGCATTCGTCGACCCTCGCGCCGTTGTGGAAGAGCGCCCGCCGCCCGACGCACCGAACGTCGACCCCACCCCGCCCTGCCGGACTGAAGAGCAACTGCCGCCGCGAGATGGATGTCGACTTGATGGCCGGCGTGGACAGCGTCTCGCCCGGCCGCTGCTCGACGAAGTCGATCGCCTCGCCGACGTCGTCCGGCCTCGTTTCACCCCGCCCGAGCCACCGCGGCCCAGCGAGTGACGCTACCTGGCCAGCCCGATCCTGCTCGGCGAGAAACCATCCCACCACGAGGTGCAACACGGGTTCCGACGCGGAAGCATCCTTCGTGCTCCACGGCCCCCCAACATTCGTGTCGGTTGGGGCATTCGGGTCAACGGCCACGACGCACGGAAGAATAGCGTAGGACGGACCTGGGTAGTCACAACCGTCTTGGACCCATCGGCAGGCCGGACAGAGCCACCAGGCACCATGGCGCGGTCCCGCAGCTTTGGAAGAAAGTCGACGTCCTGGCGCGGATACGAGCCGGCTCTACCATCGTGCACGTGATGTGTTCCCACTGGCAGCGCCTCCGGATCAATCGGCTCGCAGACCCGAGCAGAGCACGAGCTCAGTCGTCACAAGAACAAACCTCGCGCGGCATCCCGAGACTGTCGGGTTGGTTGCGTTCGGTGAGCTACGCATCTCGCCGCGTCGGAGACGCGGGACGAGTCCGTCGTGATGCGTCGGGGGCGTCAAGTGACGATGCATGCCGAGCGCGGCGGCGTGTCATCACCGCGAGTGCGCAAAGCAGCGCTGCCACGCCCACGCTGCGATCATGCCCGGAAGACACCGTGCAGCTACCCCCTCCATCTGGCGGCTCGTTGTCTACCGACTCAATGGCCACGCATTCGCCGAACGTGGGATCTTGAGTGACCGGCTCACCTTCCCTAGGGATGCATCCACATCCCAGATTCTCGGCGCACTCTCCCAAAACGCATTGCTCGTCCTTGTGGCAGCCATCCCCTAGCTCGAGCTTCCGGAGGCACTTCATCGTGCTGTCGGTCGGCCTCGCGCAGACGCAGCCATCCATGACGCAGTCGCCGTCAGTGCATTCCAGAGCACTTGTGCACGACTCCTCGGGCGCCGCAGCCGGTGCGACGACGCTGTAGGTCAAAGCGGAAAGTCCAATCAATAGCCTGAAGAAGCGCAGATCTAGTGTCATGCTGTAAGCGTAGCACTGGATTGACGCCCCTCACGAAGTCGCCGCATCTGGCACCACCCCGTGGATTCCCAGGGTCCCGAGCCGTCTCTCGGAATGTGCTGCCGCGCAGCGTCCGACTCCGCGGTTGTCCGTAGGGGACAAGCCTGACACGGCGCGGCAGCGGATAGATATTACGGGAACCAATGGAAAGCGGGTTGACAGCGCATTCGTGGCACGCATAGACTAGACCCATGACGTCACTAGGGGGGGCGCTTGCTTGCCTTCTTGCCGTTCCGGCGTGCGGTGGGCAGACTGACTCTGGGGCTTTGAGCCCGGACGCCGGGGTGCGAGGAGTGGGCGGCGCTGCGGTCCTTGATAGTGGCGCAGGTGACTCCCGAACGGGTGCCGGTGGCATGGCAGCAGCGGGTGGAGCGGGCCCAGGCAACCCCGATGTCGGCGTAAGACCTGACTCCATGACTTCGGCGCCCGACGCCGGCGTGAAACCTGACTCCTCGATTTCGACGCCCGACTCCGGCGGCTCCACGCCGGACTCTGGGCGGTTCGGGCCCGGTCCGTGCGGGCAGGTGTGCGGTCACCTCTTCGACAGCTGTCCGGCGTACTTTCGGGCCGATTGTGAGCAGCGCTGTATCGATGGGCAGGAGCTCGCGGCGGATCAGGGCACCGAGGCAGAGTTCTCCAACCTCCTGACGTGCTGCTCTACCATCAGCGTTCCTTTCGCAAAATGCGCCGATGAAGGGCCCGGCCAGTTAGGCTTCGAAGATTGTGACGACGACGATCTGTGTGGTTCGCCCAGTAGTCCATAGGGAGATTGTTATGAGATTCCACCACTATCTGCTGCCTGCCGTCGGGCTCCTGTTGGCCGGCGAAACCTACGCAGCGCAGGCCACCCGTTCGTTGAGTGCTACCGAAATGGAAGCGACCAAAGGCGGCGTGTTCATCAACATCCTTCACTCCGAAAATCACACTAGTGAGTTCGATAACGTCTACGTGACAGCCACGATCTACAGCTACACGCTGAGTAGTGTCGGTATCGAAATGGACGTGGAGGGGACCAAGAACAACTTCGGGACCGTTGATACGTCGGCCCCGGATCATACAGACACCTACCGGCAGCGCGCGCGCAATTTTCCCGTGTGTGGGTACCAGACGGTCACCTTGATTCCGTGTGACACGAACGGCGAGAACTGCGGAAGCGCCGAGCCGGGTAGCGACGATACGAACGATTACCGGATCGATCCCGAAGTCAAACTAGCATCCGCGAGGTTCTACCAGCAGGAGGTTGGGGGAACCATTACCGGTGATACAGTCGCAGAGAATCAGGACTTCGCCGACAATTTGGACGTTGGATACTACAATGCATCGACCGAGGGGTTCGACGTCATCTCGGGGCATTGTGCTGGTGCCGAACAGTGGAACTTCCGATACGATGAAACCCGGAAGTTTCATGAGCTGACCAGCAAGGGACACTCTGAGGAGGACTGTCTCGACATCTTCTTCGATGGACCCTCGGGGCCCGATCGCGAGCTGTTCAGTTTGGAATCGTGTGACGATTACAAGGCCACTTTCGAAGAGGCGTTGGCAGCTGAGAGTTCGACACACGAGGAACACATCAACTTCATCTACGTCGACTCGATTAACCAGTGGGACGCGGAAACTGAGAGCTACAAGGGGTTCAACGGCTGGGCGCCCGGCGGGAACCGTAGGTGGGTCCTCATCAAAAAAGACGTAGACCGAGCGTCGATCTACGTCCATGAATGGGGCCATCGCGTAGGACAGTCACACACCACCACTGACTGCTCAGGCTCCGAGGGCGGGCGCAACTTCATGTGCTCGGCAGCCGGGCGCGAGGTGACGACTACCCAGTGTACCGAGGTCTACGAGGACACGCTGTTTCCGGACTTGAATGCGTGCCCGTAGTGGGTGGGCTGAGGAGTGAGAGCAATGACTAGAATTCGACGCGATTTCCTCTTGGCAGCCGCGACAGCTGCCGTTGCTGGTGGCTGCGCAGTGACGAGTGGCGAACGAGAAGAAGAGACCTCAATAGCAACGACGACGGCTACGACGAAATCGTCGCGCTTGCCGATCGTGGCTCGCAACGAGGCTCCTCGGGCGGAAGTGGTGGCGGCGGTTCTTTCGGCAAGCCTGCCGGTAGATGACATTTTTGATCCTGACAAGCCAAGGATCAAGCCGACGATCAACGACGAGGCGATTCGAACACGCGGCGACGTATCGCAGGCTGGCTATGTTGACGAACTCGCTGATGTTGCGGTTCTCGAGCATCTTAGCAGCGAGCAGCTCGACGTCGTGCTCACGGTACTCGCAAAGCACGGTGGAGATCGAGGCGTCGATGCGATGGTGCGCGTGTTCGACAGCGCTGGTGCAATAGCTGACCGTGCCGTTGAAGCCAAACTCAGGAAAGTTCCCGCGCATGCGATTGATCAGGTGGACCCCGAGGAAGTAGAGGGGGTTCGACGAGGGTCTGAGAGAAGTGCTCAATTCGCTGTTGTGGATGCCCTGCGCTCTCTACCCCCCAATGTCAGCGGCGCTCCGCTGTTGGCACGGGCGGCTGAGAGTCCCTACCCAGGTATTCGGAAGCACGCCACGCGGGTGGAACGGCTCCTTTCATCGAAGTGAGAGGCCACGGGGCTCCGCAGTCGTTTCTCGTGTCAGCTGCGGTCGCAGCGCTTATCGGGTGCGATGGCGGCGGCTCAGGCGGCAGCACATGCGCCGCCGTCACGTCCCAGTCGTATTCAGTCCACTACTTCGGTCGGGTTCGAGGCGCGGGCAAACTTGCGCTCACCAAGCAGGAGTCCGGGGGAATCAGTGCAAAGGTCCAGCTTGCAACGCCGCAAGGCGCCGGCGCGCCCGCGCTCGTACTAACGGGCTCCGGAACCTGCGCGGGCGGAGACATTCGAGTTCGCCTGGGGTCAGGCCAGACCCGCGATGGGAAGCTCAAAGTGCTAGGCGGCAACGTCGTGGGCATGATGGCGCCGGGAATGGACCTGAAGGCGTTCGGTAGGTACGAGGTTGATATTCTGGAGGTCGCTTCCCGGAAGGAACATCGGATCAGGGGTTTCTGGGAAGAGGCCCCACCCGGCGATGCAGGGACGCGCAAAGCTCGTGTGATCGACGCGGCCGCGAAATCGAATCGTGCCGATTCGGGTCAACGCCGGGAGGTACCGGACGGGACCGTAGAGACCGCAGGCGCCGATGCGCGCGATGCCGGCGAATGAGCACGCCCATTTGGAAACTGCCACCCGCTGTGCTGGTCGCGGTTGCCGTGGTCCAAGTTGGACTCACGGCAACGACGGATCTCTCCCCTTGGAAAGGCGGAGGGTTTGGCATGTTTGCCACGACTGACAGCGCCCGGTTCCGAACGCTCAGGTACTACGCGCTCGGCGCAGAGAGTGAGCCCAGGATAGTTGGCGCGAAGCCGCCCGCACGTGCAGAGCACACCGCAAAAATCTTCCCTGCGCTCGAGCTTCTCGAAGGCCTGGGCGAGGACGTACTTGCTGTTGAGCACCCGCCTGGCTTCAACGGCGTGCGAGTTCAGGTGAACCGAGTGGTTTTCTCCGATGCAACGCTGACGATGGAGAGGTTGCGTGAGGTTGACGTTCGCAGCCCTCCGTAAACGCGGGGCCCAGTTCGTCTCAGACGTTCTTGATGCTCCGCCAGAAGAAATTGCCGGGCGGGTTACGCTACTCTACTTGCTGCTTAGACCCGTAGGAGCTGATTCAATTCGTTTCGGCGCAACTGCGCTCGCTGCCTTGGGCCTGCTGAGTCCGCGAGCAGCTCAGAGCTATCTGCTCTGGGTGCCCATCGCGCTTTTGACGACGCTCAGACTCGAATGGCCTTCTGACAACCACGACTATCTACTTGCCTACTGGTGCTGGTCGGTGGCGCTTTCGATGCGAGCAAGGGAGAGAATCGTAGCGTTGGCGTGGAACGCGAGGGCCCTGCTGGGCACCGTGTTCTGCGCCGCCGCGATATGGAAGGGGATACTGTCGTCAGACTACCGAGACGGCACCTTCTTTACTGCCAGTCTGGTTCTAGATGGCCGATTTCGCGACTTCGTCCTTCTCCTCGGCGTGACCGACAGTGGAACGCTTCTCCACGACATGATCCTGTTCCGCGGGCTCTTGCGCAACGGGCTACCTGGCGACACAGCCACACTCATTATCCCGCAGGCGCTTTCCGCTCTAGCGTTCGGATTGACCTGGGCGACTCTGATAATCGAAGCTGTCATCGGGGTGATGTTTGTACTGCCGAAGAATCGGTATAGCGCCGCCGCGGATTGGCTGCTTTTGGCGTTTGTTCTCGCAACATACGCTGTTGCACCAGTCGTGGGCTTCGGGTGGCTGCTCTTGATACTGGGCCTCACTCAGTGCGCGACCGGACGCCGCATTACAAGACTTGCCTACCTCGTGTCCTTCTCAATCGTTCTAAGCTACGCGATCATCCCGCTTGTCGACAAGATCGCCGAGGTGCGTGAAGATCAAGCTCAGGCGGCGGATGTTGCTGCGACCGTTGGCTCGGACGCGGGACTCACGCCGGGGCAGGTCCCTTGATCGGACAGGCTCGAGGGGTGACGGGCCGACTCCTAGGAGGTTCGGTGACTTCGGGCTTGCTGTTGCAGATCAGCTTTCCGCCGGTCCACATCTCCTGGATAAGTTGCGTAGCTCTCGTGCCTGTTCTCTGGGCACTGCGCAAGGAGAACTCAGCGCCTTCCTGGGGACTGTGCGGCGCAGTGGTCGGACTGATCTGGCACTCCGTAGTGCCCTACAGTCTTGCCAGCTGGCAGACTTCACTTCAACTTGGGGCGTGGGCGGTCGGCGGCTTCGTAGCCGCTGCGGCATTCTACTGTGCACGAGTCGTGATGCCGCTCTTGCCGATGTCGTTGAGATGGTGCGCAGTGCCAATGGCGTGGGTAGCACTAACCACCGTTACGTCGGAGTACGTCACCCCAATCTACATTACCGGGGCGCTGCCCATAGAGTTGCCTGAGTTGGTCGCTGCGACAAGTACGGTGGGCATCGCCGTGCTTGAGCTAATAGTGGTCGCGCTGTCGAGCAGCTTGGCATCGCTGGATGCGAGGACCGTCGGCGTTGTCTGGGGCGCGTCGGCGGCTGTGATTCTAGTGGCTCTGGCGACGGCAGGATCGGATCGGACAAGTAGCGCGGTCAGAATTCATGCGATCGAGCCGTCCATTCCCCACGCAACGCACAATCGAGCCTCGTGGTCGCTCCAGGAGCGCAGACTGATCGAAGACCGACTCGATGCGCTGACCGTAGCCGCATTGGAAGATGATGCCGAAGTTGTCGTCTGGCCAGAGGGTGGAAATGGATTGTTCAATGCTAGGCTGGACCGACGAAGAAGCGCGTTTGCTCGAATGCTCAAGGGGCGAAGTGCAACGGTTATTGCGCCAAGCCCGGACCTTCAGCCGGACGGCAGTCGACACAACAGCGTCGTCGTGTTCCGATCTGATGGTACGGTTGCGGTCGCAAGCAGAAAGCGTCGCGTCGTTCCAATCGCCGAATCAAAGTACGATGTCGGCCAGACCGGGCTTGTGGAAACACCACTAGGGATGTTCGCCGTCCCGATTTGCTTCGACTCGGTCTTTCATTCCGATTTGGCAGAGCAGGTCGATGACGGCGCGGATGCCATCATTGTTGTTAGTGACGACTCGTCTTTCGAGCTGGGCTTCTTAACGGAATGGCACGTTCAGTATTCGGCGCTGGCGGCCGCCGCGGTGCGCAGGCCCATGCTGTTCCTGTCGAATTCAGGACCCGCGATCGTGGTGGACGAGTACGGCAGATTGTCACAGGGCAGCATGGAGGCTCAGGGTCCCGCTGTTACCGCCTTCCAACTTGGGCGTGCTACTACTCCCGCGCCGATTGGTTGTGTCGTTCATCGATTGACGATGTTAGTCGCCGCCATGCTGTTGGTAGTAGGGCTGGCGTACCAAGGTGTGCGCCGTGGCGTCGCTGCGCGCGAAGAAGCTGCATTTCGCTGGGTGATGATTCCGCGATACTGCTTTGTGGGACTGCTCGGTGCAGGGGCCATTGTCACTGGACTGGTTCTTCAGCTCGTCACGACAGCAGTCGCGCGTGAAGTGCCGTTGCTCGCCGCGACTCGAATTGGGTCGGCTGCGACGATCCCGGACGAAATTTCTCCACTCTTCCGGCAGTCGAGTGAGTTGACTTGCGGTGCAGCGGCAATAGCCTACTCGTTGACGCTTCTTGGTGCGGAAGTTTTTGAGGAGGACTTCGTCTCATCACAACCTCCGGCGGCCGAGACGGGTTTGTCGTTCGCTGATCTTGCAGAGTTCGCCCGAGATCAAGGCTTCGACGCCGCCGGTGTAGAAACGACATTCGAGGATCTAGGAACCGTTCCACTGCCTGCCATTGCACACTTGGGAATTGGGCACTTTGTTGTCATCGTCAGCGTCGGGCGCGAAGACTGTTTCGTTTTTGATCCTGCCACGGGCCGGCTGGGCAACGTACGTAGAAACGAATTCGAACGTCTCTGGTCCGGCAGGCTCTTGGTCATTAGCACCCAGTAGACAACTCTTGATCTGTGGCGTCACGACTCTTGAGCGACTCGTCGATCAGCAAGTCTATCCCGTGTCGTCTCATCTTCGCGGCTGCGATGCTTGGTTGCCTTCCGCTGATGGTCGCGCTCAACGGGGAGTTCGTGTGGACCGACACTCGTCAGATCACCGATCGGGGATTTGCTTTTGATTCTTTTGGCAGACTTTGGGAGTTCATTCACTCAGGTCATTCGGAATATCCGTATCGGCCCGTCGTCGCCGCTTACAACACCCTCTGTCTCTACGTGCTCGGTGACGCGCCCCAACTGTTCCGGTTATCCAATCTCGCCGTCCACTTCCTAAACGCATGCTTGCTGGGCTTCTTTCTTAGGCGATTGGCCCCCGCCTCGGCTCTTGGCCCCGCCACGGCGCTCCTGTTCGCGGCGCACCCGGTTTGCGTGACGGTGGTGGCTTGGACCGGGGCGAGGCCAGACCTGTTGGCTTTGACATGTTTGCTTCTATGGGCGCACGCGGGGCTGACCTATGCAGAGCGCGGCAGGGCGCGATGGGCTCTTCTCGCGGGGGTGGCCCTTTGGTTTGGCTTGCTTACTAAGGAGGTAGCGGCCGCGGCCGCTTGCATCCCGTTTGCAGTAGCGGCCCTCACAGGGCCACGTCGGCGTTTGGTCCATTTGGGGATGGTTGGAGGTGCCTGCGTTGGACTCGCCGCAGTGATTCTAAGCAATGTCGACGCACGGCTAGCCATCAGGGACACCGGGGTCAACCTCGGTGACCGCCTGCTCCTTTTTGGCGACGCGATGGAGAAGTATCTGGGATACACTGCTCTGCTAGTCCCTGCATCCGTGTGCGACGCGCTCCCAATTCCTCATTCCTGGCGTTCGGGATGGGTTCTACTGCTCGTAGGGATTGCTCTCACTGTCTGCGCATGCATGCGGCGCTCGCGACCGGAGATGCGTTGGCCCCTCGGTGGCATCCTGTGGTTCGTTGCGTTCCTGGTCCCCGTTTCTGGGCTCATCCCGCTTCGGCACGCAATGGCGGACAGGTATTTGTACATCCCGCTCGCCGGAATATTGGCGGCGGCAACCGCCGTTTTGCTTCAGGCCATTCGTTGGCGGCGGGCCGGCCGCGCGGTACTTGGCATTGGTTTCTGTTTCTTTGTTTTATCAGGCGCAAAGGCTGCCGAGCGGGGCCGTCGCTTTGTCGACGATTCTTCGCTCTGGTCATGGGAGATCGCGCGGAATTGGAAGTGTGCGGAGGCTCACAGCGGACTCGCTCTAGCGCGGTACTCCGCACGGCACTACGCGAGCGCCGCACACCACGCGAAGGTCGCTCTCGACCTAGCGGCGCAGGATGACATAGTAGCGTTCGTTGACTTGCCGGTAACGATGCTGCATTTCGCAAAGGCAGAGCGGGAGAGTGGGCAATATCTGCGTGCTCGCCAGCTGCTCTTGGCTTTGATCGACCTGCCGACTTCTTCGTCGCTCAAGGCGACGGCGTACTACGAGCTCAGTCTGAACGAGCTTTTCAACCTAGGCGACTGTTCGACGGCGACGAAATCCGCGGGAGAAGGTTTGATGTTGGCAGGTCCTAGCAACCTGCGAAAAAAGTTGCGGCTCGTAAATGTTGCGGCTCGCGTCGAGTGCGGCCAGGGCCGATCCGTGCTCGACGACCTTAGGTGGTTGCAGGCGAATCGCGCCGGCCTGTCTCCCGCGCAATTGGCCAAGTTGGACGAACTTGACCAAGCCTTGCAGTAGAAGTCGACGGCGCTGGAACGTTCGGCCGCGGTGGTTCGGATGTTTGTGCCGGTCCACCGAGGTTTCCACCGCGCAAAGAGCCATTGGATCCTGCATGAGCAACATCGGGCTGACGCGGGCGCAGCTCGTCCTCGCGCGTCGCCTCACGTCCCGTGGCTCTAAGCCGCGATCGATCTTGACAGCCGGCCGCTGTGCGATGGGCTCGTTTCCCACGCGCAGAGCTCGGACGCGCACGAGGTGCGGAGGCGGGCGTTGCCGGGACCAGACGAGGCGCGGTGCGCTCCTGCTCGCTCGGGTCGAGCGGATACCGCGGCCGCGTCTCGAGCGCGATCAGCGGCTTCTCGGGCGCCGCGCCCCCACCGATCGAACGGCGGACTTCGTACGTACCGTCGATGGTGTCCCCGACGAGGCTTTCCGCGGTAGAGTCTGGCTTCGTGTGTTCTTCGCTCATTGGCTTGCGCGCGTCCGCCCGGGCTCACGGCCCGCGCGCGTCGTGTAGAGCAAGCCCCGTGCCGACGGACCGCCGGAAAAATCGCGGGCAGAGCCTGAAAACTGCGGTTTTTAGCCTACGGCCGCCCCGGCGTGATTCGCTCGCCGTCGCGCCCGGGCCTCGTCGGACGTTCAGCTCGTCTCCAGACATTTTCAGGGGCTTCGGCCGAGCGAATCGGAGATTATCGTGGCGGACTGGTTTGACTAAAGTGCGCGGCTGCGTGCGAGCCAGGGAAGACTTTGCCCAGATTCGATAGACCAGCATGGGGCCTGCTCTACAAGGGCCGACAGCTCGCTCTGCCCAAGGGGCAGATCATCATGGGGCGCGGGTCGGCGTGCGACCTGATTTTGGAAGACGCGCTCGCCTCTCGGGCCCACGCCCGGCTGACGGTGACGACGGGCGGCGTGACCATCGAAGATCTCGGCAGCGCCAACGGCGTCTACGTCAATGAGCACATCATCGACAAGCCGACGGTGCTTCAAGACGGTGACCGAATTCTCATCGGCACCCAGCAGCTGTCGCTCTTCGGCGGCTTGACCGATCCCGACGATTTTCCTCAGCCGCGGAGCGCGTCCGACCTCATGCGCACCGGCAAGGTGGTGCCGCCCGCCGGCAGTCAGGCCCCCCTGGACGTCTCGCCGGATCCGGCGCTTCAGCTCGACGAGCCGGGCGAGGACGCTGGCGACTTGTCTGAAGATTCCACCCTCCGAAAACAGCGCCCGGAGCTGCTCGAGCACATGGTGCACGAGTTGCTCGGCCGCGGGCAGCTCGACCAAGCGAGCCGACTGCTCGACGACTGGATTGGCGACCTGATGTACGCCGGCCGCTCGGTGGGCGAGCAACGGCTGATCGACGCTTGCGTTCTGTGCATGGACATCTCGGAGATGACCGGGCGGACCCAGTGGATCGATCGCGTGGTCGAGGTGCACCTGAGAACGCGGCGGCTCATCTCGCCGAAGATCTTGGACCGGTTCGAGGGGCTGGTGGCGAACGTCGCCGGGGTCGACGCCAAGCTACTCGGGGAATACAAAACGTTCGTCGCGTCGCTCGATTCACGTGGTGGCGAGGTCACCCGCGACCTGCTCGCGCGGATCTCCCGTCTGACCGCGCGCTAGGCGATCGCCCGATGCGCGGAACGCGGCGTCTGCCAGCTGCCCTGGTGCTGCTCGGCGTTTTCGTTCTCGCGGGCACCGCTGCGGCTCACAAGAACGCCATGAGCGGCATGCGCCTTCTGCCGACCGGCGACGGGATCTCCATGGCGCTCGACGTCGACGGAGCGACGGCGTCCGTCGTGCTCGTCGATCGGCTCGATCTCGACCGAGACGGTCGGGTGGTCGCCGAGGAAATCGAGGCTGGCGCCTCGTTTCTCTCCGCCTATCTGCGGGAGCGGATCCGGATCCAGAACGGCGGCGAGGATTGTGAGCTCGTCGGGGATGCAGAAGTCGACGCGACCGCGCAGGGCAAACGCGTTCGGCTGAAGTGGAAGGCGAGCTGTCCGGGCTCGCTCGGTGAGCTCGCGGTGTCGAACGTCGCGTTTCTGGAGGACGCCGGTGGGCATCGTCACCTCACCCAGGTGCGCGTCGGCACGCTCGTGCACGAAAAGCTGCTGGCCGCCGAAGAAGACGTCTTGCGGGTCGACGCTCGCGAGTCGCCGCAAGCGGCCGACGCCGACGCCACGGCCTGGCTCGAAGGCGTCACGAGCGACCGCGGCTCTACGGGCGCGGCTGGCTCCCCGGGCCGTGCCAACACCGACGCCGACGCCGCGACGGTCGGCGGGACGTTCGTTGCCTATCTCTGGGAAGGCGTTCGTCACATCTGGCTCGGCATCGACCACGTGTTGTTCGTCGTCGCCCTGGTGCTCGTCATCGCGTCGGTCAAGGAGCTCGCCCTCGTCGTCACGTCGTTCACGCTCGCCCACAGCATCACCCTCGCCGTCGGTGCGCTCGGGTGGGTGAACGTGCCGTCCCGGTTCGTCGAGTCGATGATCGCCCTGAGCATCGTGTATGTGGCGGTGGAGAACGTGGTCCGCGAAAGGCCACGAGTGCGTGCGGGAGTCACCTTTGCTTTCGGTTTGCTTCACGGATTCGGGTTCAGCTCGGTGTTGATGGATCTCGGCCTACCGTCGGGGGCGCTCGTGTCGGCGCTCTTGGCGTTCAACGTCGGTGTGGAGCTTGGGCAGTTGGCGATCGTGGTGCCGCTGTTCGGAGCGATGGTTTGGCTTCGCAAGGACGCGGTGCGTGCGCGCTTCGTCGTTCGTGTGGTGAGCGGCGCGGTCGCGCTCATGGGACTCGTGTGGCTCGCCGAACGCGCGTCGGGTTTCGACATCGTTTCCGGATTCTGAACCGGCCGCGGGGTCGGGAAAGCGGCCGGCGCGTGGCTAGCGGGGCTCTAGCTCTCGTGATAGGTCCACCGAGATGCGTTTGACTTATCGGTGGGTGACGGCGGGGACGATGGCCGCGGCGGCGCTCTTCGCTTCTTGCAGCTCGAGCTCGACTCGTGCTGACGGGGCGGGCGGTTTCGCCGCGTTCGGCGGCGGGGGCACGTCGAACATGGATGCGGGCGTCGGCGGCTCGGCCACCGGCGGCACTGGCGGCGTCGGGACCGGCGGCGCCGGCGTGGGCGGCGGCTTGATGATCGACAGTGGATCCACCGGCGGCGGTGGCGGCTTCGATCCCGACTCGGGCTGCGTCGCTGAAACGCAGCGCGGCGAGACCGTGCCGGTCGACATGTACATCATGCTCGACATCTCCGGCTCGATGAACAACCCCGCCGGGACGGGCGGCTCCAAGTGGGACGCCGTTCGTCAAGCGTTGGTGAATTTCGCGATGGACACCCGATCCGCCGGGCTCGGCGTCGGCATCCAGTTCTTCCCGATCGCCAAGACCGGCGTTCCGGCCACCTGCAGCTCGCAGATGGACTGCGGCATGGACGGCCCCTGCACGATCAGCGTGTGTGAGGGCAACAGCGTCGTCGAGTACTGCTCGACCGACATGGATTGCGGCGCGAACGCGCCGTGCGTGCCCTTTGGTCAGTGCGCGGGTCTGGTGGGTGGACCGTGCCGGACGACGGTCGCCGGTGACTGCGGCTTGTTCGGCAACTGCGTGCCGTTCACTGGGGGCGAATGCCTCGGCAGAAGCTCCTGCGATCCGATGGACTACTCGACGCCCGCCGTGCCGATCTCCACCTTGCCCGGCAACAGCGGTGCGCTCGTGGCGGCGATCAACGCGCAGATGCCCGCGGGCCTCACGCCCACCTCGGCGGCCCTCGACGGCGCCATCGACCAAGCGAGCGCGTTCGCCCAGGCAACCCCCGGGCACAAGGTGATCGTCGTGTTTGCGACCGACGGCATCGCCACGGTCTGCGATCCCACGGACATCGTGAACATCCAAGCGATCGCCGCTTCGGGGCTCGGGGCGACGCCGAGCATCGAGACCTATGTCATCGGAGTTTTCGGTCCCACCGACACCGACGGGCTGACGAACTCGAATGGCATCGCGAGCTCCGGCGGGACGTCGACGGCGTTCATCGTCGACCCGGCGGGCAACGTCACCCAACAGTTCCTCGATGCGCTCGACGCCATCCGGGGCGGCACGCTGGGGTGCGAGTTCCAGGTGCCCGATCCACCGGACGGCGGCGCCCTCGACTTCAACCGGGTCAACGTGCGCTTCGTCGACGGCAGCGGCTCGCCGGTCACCGTGCTCAACGTGCCGGACGCTTCACAGTGCGATCCGGTCAACGGTGGCTGGTACTACGACGTCGATCCCACCATGTCGCAGCCGACCAGCATCATCGCGTGTCCGGCGAGCTGCGACACGTTCTCGGTTTCGATCAACGCCCAGGTCGACATCGCGCTCGGGTGCGAGACGATGATCGCGCCGCCGCGCTGAGGCTCACGCAAACACGCCGATTCGGCTCGACGAGCCCGCCGCGGGAAACGTGTGGCCCGGAAACACGCGCTCGAGGTCTCGCACGCCGAGGTGACGGGCCACGACTTCGCCGAACAGGTCGCGAAAGTCCGTCGTGACGCGCAGATCGCGACGCTCGTGCAGCTGCTCGGGTTCCAGGCCCGGCCACTTGCCGTAGACTCGCCCGCCGCGCACCGCCCCACCGAAGAGCATCATCGCCGTGCCGTGGCCGTGGTCGGTCCCCCCGGTACCGTTCTGCGCGACCGTGCGACCGAACTCGCTCATGGTCAGCACCACCACGCGGCGCATTTCGTCGCCGAGATCTCGATGGAAGGCCTCGAGGCCGCGCGCCAGCAAACCGAGCCGATTGGCGAGCTGTCCTTTGGCGTCGCCCTGTCGCGCGTGGGTGTCCCAGCCTCCGATCTCGACGAAGGCCAGCTCGACGCCAACGTCGGCTGTGATGAGTCGCGCGAGATCGCGGAGCGCGCCGGATTGGCGCGGGTATTGCGCACGCGAGCCCGAATCGTCGCGGGAATCGAGCGCGTCGACGACGTCGATGGCGTCCAGAGCGTCGCGCCCGGCCCGCTCCACGGCGTTCGAACGGTCGGCATAGAGTGCCTTGAATCCCGCACCGAGCTGCTGGCGAACCCGCGGCGGCCCGATGAGGCCGAAGCTCTCGATGCTGCCGACCGACAACGCTGGGGCTCGACCCCAGAGCGACCGCGGCATGGGTCCGCCCATGGCGACGGCTCGGAAGGCGGAGCTGCCGGGCTCGAGCTCGGCGAGGCACCGGTTCAGCCACCCGTCGCGAGTCGAGGCCCGCCCGGGTGTTCCGGTTTCCATGAAGTCTTGGGCGTCGAAGTGAGAGCGCGTCGGATCGGGCGAGCCCACCGCGTGCACAACCGCCAGGGACTTTTCACGATAGAGCGCCCGAAGGGGTTCGAGGCTCGGGTGCAGGCCGAAGCGGCCGTCGAGATCGATGGCGGCGCCGGAGCCAGAGCCAGGTCGTGCGATCGCAATGTTCGGGCGTGCCCGGTAGTAGGCCGGTTCGGCATGCGGGACGACCATGCTCAAGCCGTCGACGCCGCCCCGCATGAAGAGGCAGACGAGCACGTTTGGTTTTTCGCCGACCTCTGGCTTGGCGGCGGCGACCCGAGACCAGATCGCAGGCGCCGCGAGACCGGCGAGGGACGCCGCGCCCGCGCGCAGCAAGAGCCTTCGGGAGACCATTTTTTTGCCTTTGCTCATTGTCGTTGAAACTCCGGGCTACCGAGGGCGAGGGCGAGGGCGATCGTCCGTCGTTCGCTGGGCTCGTTCACGCGCACGATTCGACTTCGGATGACTTCGAGAGTCCGGGCACCAGCACCCGGGGGGAACAAGGTCGACTCGACGTTTCGAAGAAGGACCTCGTCGTCGTCGTTCGGCGCGACGACCGAATCGAGCTCGAGCGAGACACCGGACAGCTCGCCGGCGCCGAGGGCCGTGGCGAACTTCATGCGCTGGAGCATGGCGCTCGTTCCGAGCCAGTCGGCGGCGGCTTCGGGGTAGCCGGTCGGCGCGGGTTGAAGCAAGAGCGGCTGGCCGAGGCGAGCGGTGACCTCGGCGAGGCCGAGCGTGCCGTCGGTCGAGCCGCCGAGGGCACGTACTCCGCTCAGCACGAGCTCGAGGGGCGACTTGAGCTTGTTGCGGCGGTTCTTCCAGAACTCGGGCGAGCGAGCGACGGCTCGCAAGAGCGCTCGCACGTCCCCTCGCGACTCGATGTAGGTTCGCGCGAGCGTGTCGACGCACGCCGGGGGCGGCGAGTCGGCGACGAAACGTTCGCAGAGCTTTCGCGACAGATGGCGCGCCGTCGACGGATGAGCGGCCAGCATTTTCAACAAACGAACGCCCTCCTCTTCGCCCCCGTTCTCGGGGAACTCCACGCCCAGCACGACCTTCTTTCCGTCGTCGTGAGCGCGAGCCCGGAACTGAAACTCGGGGCCGGTGATCGCCCAATCTCGCCGAGGTCGCCCCATGCTCCACCCGGTGAGCACGCGGGCCACTTCGACGATGTCTTTTTGCTCGTAGCCGCCGTCGACACCGAGCGTGTGCAGCTCGAGAAGCTCCCGCGCGTAGTTTTCGTTCAGCCCGCGGCGGCGCTTTCGGCCGGGTCGGTCCTCTCGCTCGGCGACGCTCTGGGCATTGTCGAGGTACACCAGCATCGCGGGATGCCGAGCCGTGGCGAGGAGCATGTCCTCGAAGCGACCGAGCGCGTGGGGTCGGATCGCCTTTTCGACGTAGTCGATCGCGACGAACTTGACCGGGCCCTTGCGGGCGAAGACGTTGAAGTGGTTCGTCCAAAAATCGACCATCACCTCGTGGACTTGTCGTTCGCTCTTCAGGTGGCGGGCGATGACCGACATTTGACCGTTGCCCGTCAGGTCGCGCATGTACCGACGCATTCGCCTTCGCGGCTGCCGTTTGCCTCCGTCTTCGGCGTCGCGGCGAGCCCGCCGCATGTCTTCGAATTCTTCGTAGAGCTCACGGGGCGGGGCAAAAGCGTCTCGATAGGGCTCGAGCGCGCCGGCGGCTTTTGCATCGTCGATCTCGTCAGGAGCCAGCTGTCTCTCTAGCCACGCTTCGGCTCCTTCGGCGCGGACTCGCTCGACGTCGCCAGGGCGAGGTCCGAACGCGAATCGACCGAGTAGGTGATGCGCTTCGGCGGCGTCGGTCTTTTTCGCCGGAGCCGCTTCGGTGGGTGTGGGGGCCGCAGCGGTGACGGTCGGGGCTTTCTTCGGCGCCGCGTTGCAACCGAGGACCGGGCCGGCGCAGCCGAACAAGAGAAGGGTGCCGCGAAGCACCAACGAAGTGAGCGATTGGCGGCGTGTCATCTAAGGGCTGGAAGGCCGCCACGCGCTCAGCCGTTAACGAGTTTCCAACGGAATTTTGCCCGTCTCGCGCTCGAGCTGGAATGATCGTTTTTCAAGGCGTTTTCAGCGTCTTCAGCGTCAGCGGCTTTCCTTCCTTTGTCCCCGAGGAGCCCCCCCATGAGCGAGCATTCGATTGTGGTCCTGAGACGTCGAGCCGCTTGGCCGGCCTTCGTCGATGAACGCGGGGGCAGCGAGAGCAACGTTTACGTATTCGCCGAACGTTGCGGCGAAACCGTGCGCGAGCTCGAGGCGCGTGTCGTGTTCGAGCTGGCGGCGCTTCGCGACTCTGGGGCGCCTTCGGTGGCGGTCGTCGCCGCCGGAGCGATCCGAAGTCCCGAGGAGCAGGCCTTTTGCCTCAGCGTGCTGCGTGAGCTCGTGAGCACCGCACGAAACGGCAGCGTGGCGACCGAGGTGGTGTTGACCGCCGGTGGCGACGAGCGCGCCGAGCGTCAGGCGCGCGCCCTGGCGGACAACGCCACCCGCAGTGGCGGCGGTGTCCGGGTGCACGTCGATTTTTCCCTCCGCCCGAGTGTGCGCCGCGCGATGCCGATGGCGCCGCGGGCCCGCCGAGTCGCTTGAAGCTTTCGTTCCGTCGCCTGGGCTACGTCGTCGAGTCGCCTCGACAGTCTCGCTCGGTCGCCTAGGCGGTCTCGCTCGATCTCGGCCGCCGTGCTCGACGCGCCGATCCTCAGCGCCGCGCGTGGCGCGCGAAGAAGTTCCAGGCGAGCTCGCTCGTGTCGATCTGCCGACTGGTTTTCCCGACGAGGGTCTCGGGCAGGTACTGCCAGCCCCCCGGCCACGTATGACCGCCGCCCTCCACCGTATAGAGCACGACTTCGCTGTCGTCCTGGCATCCGGCGTGGCGCGTGCGACGGACGCGCGAGTCGTCGTCTTCGTCGACGGGGTCGAGCTCGGATTCGACCGGGGGCCCGCACCCGTCGTGCTGGGTGAAGAGCTGGACGGTGGCTTCGATGGTGAGCTTGTGTCCCCGAGCGCGCCTCATGATTTGCACGGTCGTTTCGTCCATGGGCACGATCTCGTCGTCGGTGCCGTGCACGAGTAGGACGGAAATCGCGCGCTCGGGTCGACACTCGTCGACCACGTTCTGAGCGAGCCCCCCCGCGACCGACCCCACGGCGGCGAAGGTCTGCGACGCGTCGCAGGCGAGCCGCAGACACATGAACCCGCCGTTCGACATGCCGACAGCGAACACTTTGGCCGTGTCGATGTCGTAGTCGTCGACGAGCTCGTCGGTCACCGCCGACAGGAAACCGACATCGTCGATGTTCTCCTTGTGGGCCCGGTCGTCCAACGTTCGACCGTCGTTCCAGTACTTGTCGACGCCGTCCGGGTAAACGACGATGCCCCCGTCGCGTTCGGCGAGCTCGTTGAACCGCCCGAGGGTGAGCAACTCGACCTCCTCGGCCGTGCCAAGGGCGCCGTGCAGCACGAACACGACCGTGCCGGGCTTTTCGGCGTCGTAGCTCGCCGCCACGTACAACCGGTAGGACCTTTCGAGGCCAGCGTGAGACAGCGAGCGCGGCTCGGCGCGTTTGGCGGGCAGCTCCGGCCGGCGGCTACGGAACCAAGCCCCCCCGATCGCCGCCGCGATGCCGAGGGCCACGAGTGAGCCGAGCGCGACGCGGCCGATGCGCCTCCACCGGCTCACACCGTCAGCTCCAAGGAAGCCGGTCGAGGTCGACGTTGCCGCCGGACAAGACGATCGCGACTCGTTGCCCTTCGACGTGCTCGAAGGCTCGACTCATGGCGAGGGCGACTCCGATGGCCCCGCTCGGTTCGACCACCAGCTTCGTTCGCTCCCACAAGAGGCGCATCGTCGCGACCACCGCTTCGTCGTCGACGGTCAACACTTCGTCCACCAAGTCGCGCACGATGGGCCAGGTGAGCCGCCCGAGGGTCGCGACCAAACCGTCGCAGATCGTCTTCCCGGTCTTCTTGACGAGCTCGCCTTTTTCTTTCGACAGCGCCGCGTCGTTCGCGCCGGTGGGCTCGGCGGCAATCACACGAACTTTCGGGTGAAGCGCGTTCACGGCGACGGCGACCCCAGAAATCAGACCCGCACCGCTGATGGGGGCGACGATGACATCGAGATCCGGCACTTGCTCGAACAGCTCGAGCGCGGTCGTTCCCTGTCCGGCGATCACGTCGGCGTGGTCGTAGGGGGGAATGAGGGTGCCGCCGGTTTTCTCGATCACCTTCGCGGCGAGCTCCTCGCGAGCCGGAAGCGTCGGCTCACAGGCGTGGACCTCGGCGCCGTAGCCCTCGACCGCGGCACGTTTCACCCGCATCGCAGTCTTGGGCATCACGATGTGCGCCGGGATCCCCCGGAGCTTCGCCGCGAGCGCCACGGCTTGAGCGTGGTTACCGCTCGAGTGGGTGACGACGCCGCGGCTGGCTTCGTCGTCCGAGAGCTTCATGACCGCGTTGCACGCTCCACGAAACTTGAAAGCTCCGATCTTCTGGAGGTTTTCGCACTTGAGGAACACTTTGCGTCCCGTGCGGTCGTCCAGCGTCGACGACGTCATGACCGGGGTTCGGTGTACCCACGGGGCGATTCGCTCGGCGGCCTCGCGAATCGTGTCGATCGATGCGGCGTACGTCGGGCTCATGGCAAAGCTATACTCGCCGTCCGGTGGTTTCCCAAGAACAGCTGATTCGCGAGCGGCTCGCCGACGAGGTCGGGCGCATCGAAAAAGACGCTCCCCACCGAGTGGCGCTTGCGTACCCGTCTCCGTACACGGTGGGCATGAGCTCGCTGGGTTTCCAGTCGATCTACGCCCAACTCCAGGCCAAGCCGGGTTTCGCGTGCGAACGAGCGTTCTTGGCCGACGGGGCGGACCGGCCGGGGGTGGAGCTCGCCGAAGCGCCGGTGACCTACGAGGGCCGCCGCCCGCTCGGCGACTTTCCCATCATCGCGTTCAGCGTGGCCTACGAGATCGAGCTCGCCGGGCTCGTCAAGATGCTCGACGCGGCGCGCATCGGTGCACTTCGTTCCGAGCGCGACGAGCACGCGCCGTTCGTCCTGGCCGGCGGGCCGCTCACGTTTTCGAATCCGCTGCCACTCGCCCCGTTCGTCGATGCCATCGTCATGGGGGAAGCGGAAGAGCTCGTCGGGCCGGTCGTCGAAGCGATCACGTCGGCGTCGAGCCGCGCCGAGGCGCTCGAAGTCTTGGCGCAGATGGAGCACGTCTACGTGCCCGAGCACCACGGCACGAAGCTCGCCACCATTGCCGCTTGCGACAACGCGCTCTTGCCGGCGAAGACCACGATCCGCACGCCGCACACCGAGCTTTCGAACATGTTTCTCATCGAGACCGAGCGCGGCTGCTCGCGCGGGTGCACCTATTGCGTCATGCGCCGTTCGACCAACGGGGGAATGCGACTCGTCCCGAAAGACGTCGTGCTCGACTCGATACCCACCGATTGTCGGCGCGTCGGTCTCGTCGGCGCTGCCGTGAGCGATCACCCGAAGATCACCGAAATCGTCACCGAGCTGGCTGGCCGCGGGTGCAGTGTCGGTTTGAGCAGTCTGCGGCCGGACCGCCTGCGCGAAGAGTTCGTCGAAGCGCTGGCCAAGGCGGGGTACCGGACGCTGACGACGGCCCTCGACGGTGCGAGCGAACGTCTTCGCGACACCATCGAACGCCGCGGACGAGAAAAGCACTACGAGCGAGCCGCCGAGCGAGCGAAGCGATACGGCATGAACCGCTTGAAGCTGTACCTCATGATCGGTTTGCCGACCGAGACCGACGACGACATCGACGAGTGCGCCGACTTCGTCGGGGGTCTTTCGAAGATCGTGCCCGTGGCGCTCGGCATCGCGCCGTTCTGCGCCAAACGAAATACGCCGCTCGACCGCCAACCGTTTGCCGGCGTCGACGTCGTCGCCTCGCGTCTCAAACGCTTGCGAAAGGGCCTGCGCGGCCGCGCCGAAGTTCGCTCGACCAGCGCGCGGTGGGCGTGGGTGGAGTACGTGCTCGCCCAAGGCGGAGAGCGTGAAGGTCTCGCCTTCGCGCGAGCCGTGCGCTCCGGCGGAAAGTTCTCGGACTATCGCCGAGAGCTCGAGGCGATTGGCGCCAGCCCAAAAGGAACGCCGGGCGACGGACGCACGCGTCTCGCCATCGCGCCGTGACCCGTCGCGCGGTGCGAGCGCGGTGGACCGGGGGGGTCGACGTCAGTGACCGAGGACCCGGAGCCGTACGACGGGCTCTTCGTCATTCACGTCTGGGTCTTCTTTTCGGATCGACGGATCGAGCAAGTGTGACGGGCGCACGTTGCTCAAGCTGGCGAAGAGGTTGCCACGGACTTTGGGGTTTTCCGCGGTGAGGCGGTCGAGCAGGGATTTGATCTGCTGTCTTTGCAGGTTCTCTTGGGAGCCGCACAGATCGCAGGGAATGATGGGGAAGTCTTGCTCTTGGGCAAAGGCAGTCAGCTCCGCTTCGGAGCAGTAGATGAGCGGGCGGATGACGGTGTGGCGCCCGTCGTCCGTGACGAGCTTGGCGGGCATCGCGCCGAGCCGTCCGGCGTAGAGCGCGTTCAAGAGGAGGGTCTCGATGGTGTCGTCTCGGTGGTGTCCGAGGGCGATTTTGGTGGCGCCCATCTCCGCGGCGGCGGTGTACAGGATCCCGCGGCGTAGACGCGAGCAGAGCGAGCAGTAGGTCTTGTTCTCGGGGACCTTCTCTTTGACGATCGAGTAGGTGTCTTCTTCGATGATCCGGTAGTCGTAGCCATTGGCCTCGAAGTAGTCCGGTAGCGTGCGCTTGGGGAAGCCTGGCTGCCCCTGGTCGACGTTGAGCGCGACGAGCGACAGCTCGAACGGGACGCGCCTGGACACTTCACGCAGGAGCCGGAGCATGGCGTGAGAGTCCTTGCCGCCACTGACGGCGACGAGCACGCGGTCGCCCGGCTCGAGCAGCTCGAAGTCGATGCTGGCCCGCGAAACTCGTCGGACGAGACGCTTGAAGAGCGGACTGAGGTCGCGATCGGTCACTCGGGTCCTAGTGCCGTGTCCCAATAGTTGCGAAGGGAATTCGGACGCCGCGCCATTCTCGCTAGAGTTCGCGATTTCGTGAGGACACGGCACTCGCGGTGCGAAGCACCGCCAGGAAACAGGGAGACCACTAGGCGGGCGTGTAGAACGCGACGAACTTCGCGCTGTCACTCGTTGCCGAGACGTTGAACCCGTTCTCGAGGCCGCCCTCGTGACGCGTCTCGAGCACGCGATTCATGAACGGCATGTCGGTGTTGAGCTCCCCGAATGCCGAGCAGGTCACGGTGCCTCCGCGAGCGAACAGCGCGAGGCGTCCGCCGCCTTTGAGCGCGCTGTCGAACTTGACCGTGTCCGTTTGGCCCTTGTGCAGCGTCACCGGACCGAACTGTTGGGTCTTCTGCTCGTCACGGACGAAGTAGTAGACGCGGCACATCGCGTTGATGACCGATCCGATCATGCCGGATCCGAACAGGGTGACTTCGCCCTTGCGCAAGGTGACATCCTGGTCGATCAGGATGTCGTCCTGCTCGGCGCGCAAGCTCTTCCAAATAGCGTCGCGCACTGGGGTGATGATCTGCTCGGCGCCGCTCAGCGCCTCGGTGGACGTCTCGGCTAGGGCTTCGAGGCCGGCGTTCATCGCCTTGGGCACGTCCGCTGCCGCCCCGTCGTCGTCGTAGAACGCGATGCGCACGACGGCCGCGTTCACCGCCTCCTCGGGAGGGATGACCGCCAAGAGCGGGGGCTTGCCGAGCGAAAGATTCGTCATCCACTCGTGGTCGCCACACTTGTGGGGCGCGGCACCGTTCGGCAGGCCGTAGAGCGAGTCTCTTTTCACCTTGCCGTCGGCGGTCGCAATGGTCGGAATGCTCCACCAGTAGATTTCGCCGTCGCCCCAGAAGTCGGTGTCGTCGACGACATAGCAGGCGAGCAGGTACATCCCGAGATGCGCCCGGTCCGCCTCCATCTGCGCCATGAGCCGACCGCGGGTGGCATCCTTCGGTTGGATGTCGAGCTTCTCGACGAGGCCTTCGTCGAGCCCGATGTGCTCGGGATTGCTGAGCTGCTCTGCGAGGTTGTCTAGGCTCATGCAATGGACGGTACGGTCCGAGCAAACCCCGCGAGAATCCTGTAAAAGTGATCAGCCCCCCCGGTGGGCACCCTTCGGACCATGAAACCAAGCCAAATCGCGCAGATTGTCTTCATTTTGCTGGCCGCGGTCGGCGTCTATTCATTTGTCGCTTCCTCTCGTGACGGCTTCCGGCGGGAGCTCTGCACGCCAATGTGCGCCATCCGGCCGAACTACGCGGCCACCAATCGGCTCGCCCCAGACTTCGAGCTGCCCAAGATCGGCGGCGGCACGGTCCGTCTCTCCGACTACCGCGGCAAGGTCGTCATCCTGAATTTCTGGACCAAGAGCTGTCGGCCTTGCCTCGAAGAGATGCCGTCACTGGCGAAGCTCTCGCAGTTGCTCGAGGGGCACCGAGACGTGGTTCTCTTGACGATTTCGACGGACGAAACCGCCGAGGACGCCGACGCGACGCTCCGCTCGATCCTCGGTGCGGAGGCGCCATTCGTCACGGCGGTCGACGTGGATTCGGAGATCGTCGGCGACAAGTTCGGCACGAAGCTCTTTCCGGAGACCTGGTTCATCGATCCGAAAGGCGTCGTGCGCGCTCGGTTCGATGGCGCTCGGAACTGGGCGCACCCGCTCACGGTCCAGTTTGCCGAGAGCTTACTGGGCCCGATGACCTGCCACGAGGTCGAGTTCACGAAGGGCAAGCCTGGGGGGCCCCTGGCCAGCATGTGCGACGACCTCGTCCCGGGCTGAACGGATTTTTCCAGCTCCCGCCGCGTCGCGTCAGGCCTCGTGACCGAATTGTGACGCGCACAATGCCCCCTTTGTCCGGCGCCCTCTTTAGGATGCACAGGCTATGCCTGTGCCCCTACCGATCATCCTGTTCTTCGTTGGCCACTGGGTGTTGAGCGTCTTCTTTCAGACGTTCTTCCTTCATCGCTATGGCGCGCACCGGATGTTCGAGATGTCGCCGAGGTGGGAGCGCTTCTTTCACCTCTGCACGTTTCTGACCCAGGGCAGCTCGTACCTGAACCCGCGTGGCTACGCGATTCTGCACCGCATGCACCACGCGTATTCGGACACCGAGAAAGATCCGCACTCGCCGGTCGTCGCCAAAGATCCCTTCACGATGATGACGCGCACCTGGGCGATCTACCTCGGTATCCGCACGGGCACCTTCGACGTCGAGCCGCGCTTCTTGGGGGGTTATCCCGAATGGCCGGCCCTCGACCGGATCGCCGGCCGGGTGAGCACGGTGTTGCTCTTCGGTGCCGCCTACGCCCTGTTCTATTTCCATTTCGCCACGGCGTGGTGGCAGCTCCTGCTTTTGCCGATCCACTTTCTGATGGGCCCGACCCACGGAGCCATCGTCAATTGGTTCGGCCATTGGCTCGGCTACCGAAACTTCGACGAGAAGGACAACTCGAAGAACACCCTTCTGTTCGACTTCGTGTGTTTCGGCGAGCTGTTTCAGAACAACCATCATCGCCACGGCTCGCGTCCCAACTTCGCCGCCCGTTGGTTCGAGATCGACCCGGGCTACGTCGTCATCACCATCTTCGCGAAGCTCGGCATCATCGAGATGCGGGACGCCAAGAGCCTCCAACGCGCGCCGCTTCCGGCGCCGGCCGCCGAATAGCCGCCGCTCGCTGGCCCTCGTAGATCGACGCACCGAACGGGTGCGCCGACCGGCGGTGTCAGCCCGTTGAAGCGAGCTTTTGCTGACCCACGACCGCGCTCACGGCACCGAGCGCAGTAGCTCGGTCGGCGAGATCGTCCGCCGCGAGGGCCTCTCGGGAGCTGAGGCTCACCGGCACGACTCCCGCCCAGTACGGCAGCTTCACATCCTCGGCGGAATCAACCGGCCCTCCCTCGCGGATCTTCGCCGAAACGTCTTCGATTTCGAGCGCGACCACCAGGGTCGCCGCTAGCTCGGCGCACGACGGTGGCCGACTCTGGCTGCTTCTTCCTCGGGCGAGCCTGTCCACCAGCCGACCGAGCGCGCGGCGCTTTTCTTCGACGCCGGTGACTGCGCGCGGTCGGCCGAACACGACGACGGATCGGTAGTTCATCGAATGGTGAAAATGCGACCGCGCGAAGACCAGGCCGTCGAGAAGAGTCACCGAGACAGCCACTTTGCTGCCGTCACAGAGGGCGCCAAGCATGCCGTTTTTGGCCGATCCGTGGAGCAACAGGTCGTGGCCGTCGCGAGCGTAGGCCATCGGAAGTAGCACCGGCTGCTGGCCGCGTAGGAACGCGACGTGGCACACGAGCGCCTCGTCCAGGATGGCGAAAATGCGCTTCTCGTCGAAGCAGCCGCGCTTTGCGCCACGCCTCAGGCGGGTTCTGTCGGTGGGGGCGAAGGTCTCTCGAAGCGTCGCTGACATGATGCCCACGAATGTGTGCCCCAAGTGGCTCCAAGCAAAGAGCCAATTCATGTACTATTTGAGGTACCAATTCTCATCGCAGGATCCCGCCCCATCACATCTCGTTCGATCGCCGCCCGCCCACTGGTCACCGCCCTTCCCCGCTGGTCGGGGTCGGGGCCTCGCTACGTTCAGCTCTATCGTTCGCTGAGAGACGCGGTGCTGAACGGACGCCTGCAACCCGGCGACCGCTTGCCCGCCTCGCGCGAGCTCGCCACGACGCTCGGGGTGTCGCGCAACACCGTCGTTTTCGCGTTCCAGCAGTTGCTCGCGGAGGGTTACTTCGTGTCGCGAGTGGGGTCGGGCACGTTCGTCGCGGAAGACCTACCAGGGGGCCCCCTCGTTCGACGCGCGACGGCGACCGGAGCGCGTTCGACTGGACCCCCCACGACCTCGGGCTCGGGCCGGGCGGCCAACTCCCCCCGGCGGCCCAAACCTCGTCTCTCGGCGTACTCGCGCCGGAGCAGCGGCATGCCGATCCTCTTCGACCCTCCGCGTCTTCGCTACGATTTTCGGTACGGCCGCGTGCCCCAGGACGAAAGGACCGATCGTCAATGGCGTAGATTCTTGGCGCGGGCTGCCGAACGCCACGCGGTGCAGTACGCGCCACCCGAGGGGCTGGGAGATCTGCGGAGCGCGCTCGGAGAGTACCTGCGCGTGAGCCGCGGGGTCGCTTGCGACGAGGAACAGATCCTCGTCGTCTCCGGGTCGCAGCAGGGGCTCGACTTGTGCGCGAGGGTGTTGCTCGACCCCGGTGACTCGGCGCTGTTGGAAAGCCCGACCTACCGCGGCGCGCGTCACGCCTTCCACGCCATCGGCGCGAAGTTGATCTTTTGTCCCGTCGACGAGGAGGGACTCGTCGTCGACAGCATTCCGAAAACGGCGGACCGCGCGAAGCTCGCCTACGTCACGCCGTCGCATCAGTTTCCGACTGGCGCGGTCCAGTCGCTTCGCCGGCGCCTGGCGCTGCTCGAGTGGGCGAACGCGCGGAATTCCTACGTCATCGAAGACGACTACGACAGCGACTTCCGCTACGTGGGACGGCCGGTGGAGACGCTCTTCGGCCTCGATACATCGGGTCGCACGATCTACGTTGGCACGTTGTCCAAGGTGCTTTTTCCCGCACTACGCCTCGGCTACTTGGTATTGCCGCAGGAACTCGTCGAGCCGTTTCGGCGTGCCAAGTGGCTCGCCGATCGCCATTGTCCCGTCTTGCCGCAGCGTGCGCTCGCGATGATGTTCGAGTCGGGCGAGTTCGAGCGCCACTTGCGACGAATGCGGCTTCAGCATCAGTCGCGGCGAGAGGCCCTGCTCCGGGCGTGTGACGAGCAGCTCGGCGACCAGGTCGAGCTCGTGGGCACCGACGCAGGCGTGCACGTGTTGATGTGGCTTCGAAACCTCAGAAGCCGAGAGGCTAACAGCCTCTGCGAGCTCGCCAAAGAGCGCGAGGTCGGAATCTACTCGGTGGGGCCGCACTACGTGCGGCCACCACCGAGAGCCGGATTGCTCATGGGCTACCCGAACCTCACCGAGTCGGCCATCGCCGAGGGGATCCGCCGACTGGGAGACGTGCTCGGCGAGCTTCGCCCTCGTCGCCGTTCGCGCTAGGATCCGTGACCGTTGAAACACATCGTCTGCCGCTGCGAAGACGTGACCCTGCACGAACTCGATCGCGCCATAGAGCTCGGGCACGACGACATCGAATCGCTCAAGCGCTACACCGGATTCGGTACCGGTTGGTGCCAAGGCAAGTCGTGTTTGGTCGCGTGCGCGAGGCGTCTGGTGGAGTTGGGCGGCGATCCCGGCCAGGGCATCACGCCGCGACCGCCGATGCGTCCGGTCGCACTCGGTGACTTGGCGGGTCTCGACCCGGATTGGTAGCCGTCGGTCCGCGCGCGCTCTACCCGTCCTCAGCTCACTCGGAGCAATACCCCGGGGTTGAGCACGCCGCTCGGGTCGAGCTCGGACTTCGTCGCCCGGAGAGCGCGGGCGAAGCCTTCGGGGCGCTGCTTTTCGTACCACGGCATGAAGTCGCGACCGACGGCATGGTGATGCGTCGTCGTGCCGCCGTGCTCGAGCATGGCGTCGGAGATCGCGGTCTTGATCGCGGCCCACTGGTCGAGCTCCGCGCCGCGATTCGCCGGGGTGATCACCGTGAAGTACGGCGCCGCGCCGTCCGGATAGACGTGGGTCACGCGGCAGGTGACGATCGATTTTCGAGGCTCGCACGCTTCGCGGGCCGCGCGGCTCACCGCCGCGTGCAAATCCCGGAAGCGATCCCACGTGACCGCGGTCTCGAAGGTTTCGGTGAACACGCCCATGCGCACCAGCGCATCGCGCAAGTACGGCGCGCGAATGAACGCTTGCCGCCAGGCGCCCGCGGCCCCCTCGCGCGACGCGCCTTCGTCGGTACGGGTCTTGATTCGATCCGCCGGGACCTCGCAGCCGTGGTCTCGGCAGAGCTCCGCGGCACGTTGGATCCACGGGTCGAGCGCGTGGTCAGCGCTTTCGAAGCTGACGATGAGCACCGCGTGGTCGCCGGTGCCCGCGCCGTTGAGCATCGCTTCGGTCGGGTCGAGCAAGCGGCAGTTGGCCGGGAAGAGGCCCGCTTGCGCGATGTGCCGCATGGCTTCGGCGCCCACCATGAAGTCCGGGCACCGCGCGCTGAAGCTCGCGCGGAACTTTGGCCGCTCGAAGACGCGCATCCAGGCTTCGGTGATGATGCCGAGCGCACCTTCGGAGCCGATGAACAGGCGGTCGGGGCTCGGTCCGGCGCCGGAACCCGGGAGGCGTCGCGATTCGACGACGCCGGTCGGGGTGACCACCCGTAGCGACTCCACCAGCTCGTCGATGTGCGTGTACAGCGTTGCGAAGTGTCCCCCGGACCGCGTCGCAATCCAGCCGCCGAGGGTCGAGAACTCGAACGACTGCGGAAAGTGCCGAAGCGTCAGCCCCTCGGGGCGCAGCTGGTCTTCGAGCACGGGCCCGAGCGCGCCGCCTTGGATCCGCGCCGCGCGCGACGTTCGGTCAATCTCGACCACGCGATCGAGCCCGGTGAGATCGATCGACACCGCGCCTTCGAACCCACTGCCCACTTCGGCTTCGACGCCGCCGCAAACGCTCGAGCCGCCTCCGTAGGGAAGCGCGGCGATTCGTGCGTCGGCGCACCAGTCGAGCAGCGAGACCACGTCGGCTTCGGATCTCGGGTGCGCGACGTAATCGGGCGCACGAGAAAAATCCAGCGCGAGCCCGCGAACGACGTCGCGGTAGGATTTCCCGTAGGTGTGTCCCGCCCGATCTTCGGGGTCTTCGCTCAAGATCGGCGTGAGCGTTTTCGGTCGTGCCACCCGAGCAGACGCGAGTGTCACGTCACCGATGCGAGGCACGGGTGTTCGTTCAACCTTCTCGATGCCCAGCATCGGTCCGAGCGCGGCTTCAATCGCAGCGACCTGGGTCGCGTCGGCGGACTCGTCCTCCCACCCCCAACCCCAGAACGATCGTTTGCGTTTCACGGGACTCAGCCTACTCGTGGTAAACTGGCTGGGCGGTAGGTTTTCGCGACGGCGGCGGATGCCTCGGATTTCTGTCCTATTCGGATTGTCAGGAGCTCACGATGAAATGGCTGCCTTTCCTCAAGAGTTGGAAGAAGACCTATCCGGAACTCCCTTACGAGTCGCCCATCTGGCTCGGTAACCGTTCGAACGGCGAGTTCTTTCACGAGCAGACGCCGCGTGAACGGAAGGTCAGAAAAGAGATCTTGCGAGTGTGCGCCGCGAAGGCGAACCGCCTCGGCATGGATCGGCGCGAGTTCATGGCGAGCACCATGGGCATGGCGACGACGCTGGCCGTCATTCAAGCCTGCGGCGGCGGAGGCAACGGCAATGCCGGTTCGGGCGGGGCGGGTGGAGCAGGAGTCGGTGGCGCCGGCGGCACGGCGGGCGCTGGATACTGCATCCCCGAGGCGGCGACCTGCGACGAGGAGGCCGCCCGCGAGCTCATCGGTCTCGGCACCTGCGCCACCGATCCGAACAACCCCTACTTCATCATCGACATGCAGTCGCATTGCATCGAAGACGAAGAGACCTGGCGCGATCTTCACCCGGGTCAGTCCTATGACGCGGGGAACTTTCTCGCGGGGCTTCTTTCGTTCGACCCCGTTTGTGGGCGCGCTCCCGAATGCATCGGCGACGACCGATACGTGCAGGAGATCCTCATGAACAGCGACACCTCGATCGCCGTTCTCTCGGGTTTCCCCGGAGGCATCTGCAACGAGCTCGGCGCCGGCGGCCCGTCGGAGTGCCCCGGCTATCCCCGGCCGGAGCTTCACGGTCACGTGCTCAGCAACAACTTCATGGCGATCTTGCGCGACGCCGTGAACAGCGAGGCGGCGAGCCAGCGCATGGTGCAACACTGTCAGGTCGCGCCGAACGACGACTGGCCGCTCCAGGCGCAGATGATGGACAGGATCAAGGACACCTACGGCAACCATGGTTGGAAGTGCTATCCGCCGTGGAGTCGGGCGTTCGACGGAGTGAGCGGCTGGTGGCTCGACGACGACATGAACCGCATGGACCCGAACGCGCCGGGGCCAGTGGCTGACGCCCTGTTTCAGAAAATCACCGATCTGACGCCCTCTCACCCGGTCATGGGCTGCGCGGCGGACTTTCCCCAAAAGCCCGTGCTTTGCGTTCACAAGGGACCCAGCTTCGGTGGGCTCATCTTCACCGTGGCGCACAACGACACGAGGGATGTGCCACTGGCCGCGAAGAAGTGGCCGGACATTCAGTTCGTCATCTACCACTCCGGCGGCGGCGGCACGCGTGGGGTGGACGGATTCGTGGAGGACATCGAGTCCGCCGGGCTCACGGGCAAGAACGTGTACGCCGAGATCGGATCGACTTGGGGTGCGGCCGCGACGAACCCGGACAACGCGGTGCATCTCATCGGCAAGCTGCTTCGAGCCTTCGGCGACGACAACGTGTTGTACGGCAGCGAGTCGATGTGGGCGGGCAATCCCCAGTGGCAGATCGAGGCGCTCAAGTGCCTGCAGATCCCCGCGAACAATCCGTGGGGCTACCCCGAGCTGACGCCCGAGCGCAAAGCGAAGATCTTGGGGCTCAACGCGGCCAAGCTCTACAACCTCGACGTCGACGCCGCTCGCTGTCGTGTGCGTTCGGACAGTGTGGTGCGCGTCAAAGAGCGCCTCGATGCCGAGCTCGGCCCGAGGCGTTGGGCCGTCTACAACGCACCCGGAGGCCCGCGTACCAGGGGCGAGTTCCTTCGTTTGGCGAAGCTCCGAAAAGCGCTGGGCGTTCCCGGCTAGGCTCGTTTCGGCTCGGCTCTTGATTCGTGTAGCTCTCTTGGCGCTGCTCGTCGTCGTCGGTGCCTGTTCGGCGGGCGATGCGGCGGTCGGGCCGGAGGACGCCGGCACTCCGGACGCCCTTTCCCCCGCCCAGCTCGACTGTCCGTTCGACTACGACGGCTACGAGCCCGGTCCGTCGCCGCCGACGTTTTCCGGCGACGTGATGCCGCTTCTTCAAGCCAACTGCAGCAACTCCGTCTCGTGCCACGCCAGATCGATGTTCGGCATGCCTCCGCTCGACTTCTTGCTGGGCCCCGATCTCGTCGGCCCCGAAACTCCCGTACCGACCCAAGAGGATCTCGACGCAGCGCACGCCAACCTGCTCGCCGATTCGCTCACCGTTCCTGCGATGAAGCGCGTCGCCCCCGGCGATCCCGAGAGTAGCTTTCTGATGCTGAAGCTCGACGGTTGTCAGGATTCGGCGGCGGCGGGACTCGCCTGCGAGAAGCAACCCGGGGTGTTTTCGTTTTCACCTTGCGGCGATCGCATGCCGCAAGCGCAGAAACCGTTGAGCGAAGAAGAGCGCAACGTGTTTCGGGACTGGATCCTCGCCGGCGCTGCCAACGACTAGACCGCGACGCTGGATGAACGCGCGGCGACGTGCGGCCGATCGAACAGCGCGTCTCGCGAGCACGACTTTGTCGCGAGCAGCACGGACACCCGTGTTCGACCGGTCGGCCAGATTTGGGATAGGCCCGTCGGCCAAATCGTGAGACCATTACTGACAAGCGAGGTTCGTCGACATGCCCAAATTCCCTTGGTTAAAGCAGCAGAAGAAGACCGATCCGGAGATCCCAGCCCGAGCGCCCATCCCGCTGCCTCCTTATTCGAACGGGGAATTCTTCCGGGGGGAGACCGAGCACATCCGCAAGGTCAAGAAGATGATTCTCGCGACCGCGGACGAGAAGGCCCGGAAGCTCGGCATCGACCGGCGCGCGTTTCTCGCGAGCTCGATGGGCATGATGGCGTCGCTCTCGGCACTCAATTCGCTGAGCGGCTGCTCGGACTCGAGCACGTCGGGAAGCGGCGGCGCACCGCCGACCGATGGCGGCTTCGACGCGCCCGCCGAAGCGCTCTGCGACGAAGAGCTCGCCAAGACGCTGCTCAATCACGACTACTTCATCTTCGACATGCAGACCCACCACGCCGACGTGAGCGCCGACAACGAGTGGTCACAGTCGAATCCGGGCATCGGCTCCGTGTTTCGCATCTTGTTTCCAGGAGCCCAGTGTTCGGAGTTCGACCAAGGGCTGTTCGACGACAACCTCGAATGCCTCGGGTTCGAGCGCTACGTCGACCTGATTTTCCTCAGCAGTGACACGACCATGTCGGTTCTGTCCGGGTTTCCGGCGCCCCTCTGCGCCGACGGCATCACCGAAGGCTGCGGCAATCTCCTGTCGACCGAGGGTATCGCGCGATCGCGCGACGTCGTGAACATGTCGGCCGGCAGCCAGCGCATGCTCAACCACTTCAATCTCGCGCCGAACGACAACCTGCCAGCGCAGCTCGCGCGGATGGAGCAGCTGCAGGGCGAGCTGAAGGTCGTCGGAGGCTGGAAGATGTACCCCGCTTGGGCGCCGACCGTCGGCGACATCAACGGTGGGCTGAGCGGGCCCCCCGGCTACACGATGGACGACCCGAACGTCGCCATTCCCGTCATCGAAAAAGGCCTCGAGCTCGGCGTGAACGTTTTCTGCGTCCACAAGGGGCCCGAGCTTCCCGGCTTCGACCCGGTGTTCAACGACGCCGCGGACATGGGGCGAGTCGCCAAGATGTTCCCCGAGGCAAAATTCGTCATCTATCACTCGGGTGCGGGCTTCCGGCGCCCCGGCGACACCTCCCCGAGCGGCACCAGCGGCCCCTACGACCCCGCGGTCGACAACGGCGTGAACAACGTCGTCAAATCCCTCGAGGACGCCGGGCTCGGTCAGAACTCGAACCTCTACGCGGAGCTCGGCTCGCTCTGGCTCCAAGCCATGCTCGATCCGAACACCGCGCAGCACGTCATCGGCAAGCTCCTCAAGCACTTCGGTGACGACAACGTGCTCTGGGGCTCGGAGACGATCTGGTTCAACTCGCCCCAGCCGCAGATCGAGGCGTTCAAGTCGTTCAGCATCAGCCAGCAGTACCAAGACCAGTTCGGCTACCCGGAGCTGACCGACGAGCGGAAGCGGAAGATCTTCGGACTCAACGCCGCCAAGCTCTATGGAATCGATCCCGAAGCCAGGCGGTGCGAGGTCGCAGAAGGCGAGCTCGCCCGGATGAAAAAGATCGTCGACGGAGAATTCGGTGAGCGTCGCTGGGCGCTCCAAGAGACCTTCGGCCCGAAGACTTACGAAGGGCTGATGCAGCACCGGCGACAGCATCGCAACGAGCCCGGCTGAGCTCCGGTTCTCTCGGGCTCAGTCGAAGACTGCGCCGTCGGCGATCCATCGCCGAATCAGATCGCGCTCACGCGCGGGGCGCGGCGGAAGCATTTGCGGCATCGAGTCGCCACAAGGTTTGTCCGGAAGCGTCGTGCCGATGCAAGCGAGACCCGAGCTGTTTTGGCACCCGTCCATCTTGAGCATGAGGTAGCTCCGTGTCGGATCGCCAGGCTCTACCCGCTGAAGCCCCGGCGCTTCAGCCGCTGGTGACAACAGTTGGTCGGCGACGTCCTGCCGGAGCGCGGGCGTCGATGGCTGGTCGGCGGAGCCGAAGATGAGGCCTTGGGGCGGATCCTCCCAGTCGGTGTGGCAGAGCACGAGCGCGCAGCTCCGAAGCAAGATCGGGTGAACGTCGTCGGCGAACGACGGCGAGGGTCCCGCGGCGTCGAACTGATCGGGGGGAACGGGGCATTCGACGACCGGTGGTCCGCCGCCCGTTCCCGAGCTCGAGCCACCGGTCCCCGTCGCGGAGCCGCCAGTGCCAGCTCCCGCCGAGCCGCCGGCGTCGTCATCCGTGCTGACTCCGTCCGAGCACGCCGCGACGCCGACGAGCGCCGCAGCACCGCAGGCGACAGCGAGGCTCAGCCGGGTTGGTTGACGAACTTCTTCCATCGCTGCAGCTGCAGGAACTCGCGCCGCGAGCGCGGCCCGTTACACGCCGGCTGAAGCGCCCATCGCCTCGCCCCGAATTCGCCATCCATCTGATGGCGGAGCTTCGTGAGCTCGTCGGCGGCGACCTTGCAGCGCGTCGCTTCGACGTCGATGTTGTAGATCTTCGCGGCGTTGAGTCCGAAGATCTTTCGTTTCACCTGATCCGTGAGCGCGGGGTAGCCGAACTGGTCTTGGAACTCTTGCGTGATGGTGAGCGCGCGGAAGGCCTCGATTTGTGGCTGGGGCGAATTGAACCAGAGGCATTCGCTCCCCCAGACGACGTTGTCCTCGCCCAGATGTTTCAAGAGCTTGCCGATGAAGTGCATCTTCTCGTTGGTGGACGCCAGCGTGAGGAGGAACCACGCCGAGCCGAGCTCTGCGTACACGTTCTGCCCTTTGAGGCCATGATCCTCGACGGTCTTGATGAGGCGGTCGGCGCCGAGCTGAATTGGGGCGCCGGGATTGTACGGACCGCGGTCTCCTCCTGCCGTCGTGACGGCCGAGTGGTAGACGACGAAGTTGACGTTCGGCCACCTCGTGGCGGCGGGGCCGACGTCGACGGGGTCGGCGAACTCTTCGGTGAAGTTCAGGAGGATGAACCCCTTGTGCGCGCAGATCAGCGGCGCGGGTGGGTAGCCGTCAGCGCTCTCGCCGTCGCGGGCGGACGGAGTGAGGTCGATGACCTTTTGGATGAACGGGTCGGCGATGATGGGGTCGTCGAGCCGCCAGCCGCCGCCGGGTCCGGCACTCTCCGGCCCCCACGGTGGGTAGCACTTCCAGCCCCAGTTGCCGGCGGTGGTCTTGATGCGCTCCATGTTGGCCTCCTGAAGAGACCATCGATCGTTGGGCGCGACCTGGCAGTGTTGAATGACGCGTTGGCTGCCGGCGATCGCGTTGACCTCGTCGCGGGTGAACACGAGCATGTTGTTGTCGATCGGGCTGTCGCAGGACGTGCCGCTGTCACAAATGTCCCCAGGGATCCCGGAGAGCACGGCGACGGTCGTTTGGCTGTTGAGAAATATTTCACGCAGGTAGGCGTCGTTGCCGAGGCAATCGATGGGGGGGCCGCCGCACCCGAGAAAGTTCAACGCCGACGCGATGCCGTCGCCGTTGAAGGGCTGCATGGGGTGGCTCTGGCGCCAGTGCTCTTCGTCCTCGATGTGGTGGGTCTGCAGATCGAGGATGAACTCGTCACCGCCGAGGGTGTCGATGGCCAGACCCTCGTCGCACATCGCGTCGGGCGGGATCGTGTTGCCACCCGTGCCGCCGCCCCCCGCGCTGCCGCTCGTGCCGCCGCTGCCTCCGGCGCTGCCGCCGTTTCCTCCGCTGCCGTTCGCACCGCCCGAGCTGTTGCCGCAGCCCCCGACCGCGTGCAGCACGCTCAGCGTCGTCGCCATGCCCATCGCGCTTGCGATGAACTCGCGTCGCTCCACCCCGATGCGCCGCGCGTTTTCGTCGCACTTCTCCAAGATCTCGCGGCGTACCTTCAGCTCGCGTTTCGTCGGTTCGTGGATGAACTCGCCGTTCGAGAAGGTTTCGCCGACGGGTAGCGGCGGCTTGAAGGGCAGCTCGGGGTCCGTCTTCTTCCGCTTTGCGAGCCAGGGAAACCGCGCCATCGTTGCTCCTCGGTTTTTCTCGTGTTCAGACGCTCGTGGGCATCGGGCGGCCGAGCAAGTGCTCGGCGCTCGGTGTCGAGCCACTCATCATTCGGTCGAACTCGGTTCGCGGCATCCGGTCGGCGACGAACAGATCTCTGCCCAGGTTACTCAGCTGGAAGTAGCGGTCGATCGCCGCCTGACCCCGCTCGGCGACCACTTCGCGGAACACGTAGCGCCAGCTCAGAATGTGGCGAGACTCCTCCGGGCGCACGGTCTCTTGGATTTGGCGCGCCAGCGCGTTGCCGATCGGGTGATTCCATTTTTCGCAACACTCGAGCACGAAGGGAAAAGCGTTGCGCATGGCGAGCGTCTCGATGCCGCCGATGGCCGCCATCATGTCGCAGAGGCGATCGCCGTTGGCCGCCTTGTCGGGACCCGGCTTGTTGAGCCCGCTGCCGAACCCCTCGTCGTCGTAGGGTGTCGGCGCAGCTCCTCCCATTTCGAAGTAGGCGGCGCCGAAGACCTTGTCGCCATGCACCGCTTCTTCGGCGGACTGCTGGTTCAGCGCGACGAACATCGTGTCCTTCACGCGCTGGGGTAGGTTGGTTTCGAGCACGAGGCGCGATCCGTCGTAGGTCGGGTCTTGGCCGGCCTTCTCCGTCACCGCGATGCGGCGAAGAACGACGTAGAAGCCCGCGACGGTCAGCGGCTCGCCCCAAGCGTCGGTGCCGATGACCGGGTTCGGGTCGATGCCGCGATCTTCGAGGCGCCCGCGTGCCGTTTCGCGGTCGCGCTTCACGCGGGCCGTGCGTGCCGGCATGGCCGCCTCCGCCATCGCGCGAACGTCGATTTCACCGAGGTCGATGGCGGGCTCGGTCATTCGAACGCCCAATCTACCTCACTTCTTCGCCAGACGCTCGTAGGTCTCACGCATCGCGAGCGCCATGGGCGTGGCCGTGCGCTCGGCATCCGCGCGATTCTTCGCCGAGTCGATGAACGACTCGTGGGAGCCCTCGTGCGTGTAGATCTCTGGCACCGGGTTCTCGATCGCAGAGACAACCGCGTCCGCCAAGTCCTGAGCCGTGAGCATGGGCGAGCGTCGCCCTCGAATGTCGCGCTCTTTGGCGATCTCCTTCGCCCGTTCGAACGAGCCCATGAAAAGATCCATCATCGAGGACCCCTCCGTGACGCCGGCCCACTCGGTGGCGACGCCGGCGGGACAAATGACCGTGGCCTCGATTCCGGTCTCGACGAGCTCGAGCCGAAGCACGTTTGAAAAGCCCACCGCGGCGTGTTTGGCGGCCGCGTAGGCGTTCATGTAGGGAAGGCCGAGCTTGCCCGCCATCGAGCTGATCGTGATGATTCGCCCACTGCCCTGCTTTTTCATGATCGGAAGGGCCGCCCGGGTCGCGTAGTAGAGCGCAAACACGTTGAGCTCGAACATCGACTTCAGGATCTCTGGGGTCGTGTCCTCTATCGAGGTCGTGTTGCCACGGCCGGCGTTGAGCACGAGCACGTCGACCGTGCCGAACCGCTCGACGGCCTGGTCGATGAGGTGTTGGTTGGCCTGCTCGTCGGTCACGTCGGTGACCACGCTGAGCGCCTCGGCTCCTTTGGCCTCGACCTTGGCCTGAACCGCGGCGAGCTTGTCGGCTCGCCGAGCCGCGAGCACCGTTTTCATGCCCCGGCCTGCGAGCTCGATCGCCGTGGTCTCGCCAATGCCCGCAGAGGCCCCGGTGATCACCGCGACCTTGCCCTTGTAGTCGTAACTCATTGAAATTCCTCAACTATCCGTGCAGCTGAGCTGCAAAATTGGAGCGTGGATGCAAAGTTGGCGCGACTTTCCCGCGCAATATTTCCGGAGGTGGGGCAACGGAGTACCTTCACCTACATGATGAACCGGCGCCGCCACGACCGTCATCCCCTCTACTACGCCGTGCAAATCGACACGGCCGAAAAGCGGGAGCGCGTCGGTGTTGCTCGAAACACCAGTATATCGGGAGTGCTCGTCGGCAGCCCGAGCCGCTTCCAGCGCGGGCAGGAGGTCGAGCTGAGCTTTCGGGTGGCGCCGGAGGAAGACCACACCCGAGTGAGCGGAACCATCGTCCGATGTGACCGCGATCCGAGTGGCGGTTGGTTCTCGCATGTCTACGCCGTCCAGTTTGCACGGGAGCTTCCGTGGCTCGATTACGCGCTCGCCACCGCAGAGCCCGAGCAAGCCTATTTGCATCGTTGATCGTCTCGTGAATGCTGTCGGCTGATGTCCGACGACGACGAAACGCTCGATCGCGCTGCGCACGTTCGGCGAGACGGTGAAAAGCTCGACGCCCATCTGAACGACGGCCGCACCATCCTCGTTCCGGTTTGGCGCGGCCAGCACCTCGTCGCCGAGGGCCGGGCGGTGCTCCCGACGATGGAGGAGCTCGGTGCATTCGTCGACCGCGGCTTCGAGCTGGCCTGGCTCGGCATGCTCGGGGATCGCGGATGTTTTGCGCTCGACATCTCTCCCGTCGAGCGCCCCAAAGAAGAAGAGCGGCTACGCGAAGTCGGCGAGCTGAGCGACCTTCGGTTCGTGGCCGCCATGATGAGCGACCGCGACGTTTCTCTGCTCAAGTTCGCTCGCGGCCTGCTGCACTGGCATCGCAATACCGCGTTCTGCGGCAAGTGCGGGGGCAAGACCAAGCCCAGAGAGGCTGGTCACGTTCGCGAGTGCACCAACTGCGGCGCGAAGCATTTTCCCCGGACGGACCCGGCGGTGATGATGCTGGTGACCCACGGCGATCGTTGCCTGCTCGCGCGCCAGGCCGGCTTCCCCCAAGGCATGGTGAGCGCTCTCGCGGGGTTCGTCGAGCCGGGAGAGCGTGTGGAGGAGTGCGTCGAGCGCGAGACCATGGAGGAGGTCGGCCTCCGGGTACGAAATATCCGTTACTTCGACTCTCAAGGTTGGCCGTTCCCGCAATCACTGATGCTCGGTTATCGAGCCGAAGCCGAGAGTGACGAAATTCGACTCGACGAGGACGAGCTCGAAGAGGCGCGCTGGTACACTCGCGCCGAGCTCGAAAGCCCTCAGGGTTTTTTCTACCCCCCACCGTTTTCGCTCGCCCACCACCTCATTCAGAGCTTCCTCGACGATGATTAGCCGATCATGAGCTTCAGCGAGCGCCAGACGCACTTCTTTCGAGCGTTCCTCGAGGTCGTCGTGCCCGAGGCAAACGAGGACGTCGTCGGCGTCGCCGACCGCATGGTCTCGTCGAAGCCGGCGGCGATTCAGAAGAAGATGCGGCTGTTCATGTTCGTCGCGAACATCCTGCCGTTCTTCCGTTTCTTCCGCACGTTTCCGAGCTTGTCGGTGCAGAAGCGCGAGCGCTTCCTTCGTTGGCTGGCCACCGGACCCGTTGGGCTCTTTCGACTCGGATTTTGGGGCCTGCGCTCGGTTGCTCTGCTCGCGTTCTATGGTGACGAAGGCAGCTGGAAGGGGCTCGAGTACGGCGGGCCCATCGTCGATCGGCCGAGGCGTCTCGACCTGCCGGTGGACCCGTACGACACCCTGGGGGACGCGTGAGCTCGCCCGAGTACGACGTCGTCATCGTCGGCTCCGGCGCGGGCGGCGGCACCATCGCGAAGCGCTTGGCGCCGCTCATCGAAAAAGGCTTGCGAGTAGCTCTGCTCGAGAGTGGCCCGCGCTACGACCGCACCTACTTCAACCAACGTGAAGCCGACATGCAGAGTCTGTTCTGGGAGGGCGGAGCGTGGCTCAACCCCGAGGGCACCTTGCAGATGGTGGCGGGGCGCATGCTCGGTGGGTCGACACCGGTCTACACCGGCGTCACCTTCAAGCTGCCCGACGACGTTTGTCGCGAATGGAACGTGCCGACGCTCACCGTGGAGGATCTCGCGCCGCGCTTTTCGCGGCTGAAAGAAGAGGTGGGCGCCGCCGAGCTTCCGCCCGAGCGCATCAACAAGAACAACGAGCTCTTCGCGGCCGGCGCCGAAGCCTGCGGCATGAAGACCATCAAGCTCGAAATCAACGTGCGCGGCTGCAAGGGGTACGGGTTCTGTAATCTCGGGTGTGCGTCGGGCGCCAAGCAGTCCACGCTCGAGGTACAGATCCCGTCGGCGGAAGAGGCGGGCCTCGAGGTCATTCACAACTGCCACGTGCGTCGGGTCGAAGATGGGCGTGTCCACGCGGAGGTGCTCCGAGCGCCCGAGGGCAGCACGCCCAACGAGCGGCCGGAGGGCAAGATCAGCCTGTCGGCACGATTCATCGTGGTTTCGGCCGGCGCCTGCAGCACTCCGGCGCTGCTCGCAGCGAGCCAGCTGCCGAACATGAGCCCCACCCTCGGAAGGTTCTTCACGGTGCACCCCTCGCTCACGGTGAACGGGACTCACCCGGAGATCGTCGATTCGCACCTGAACTTTCCGAAGGCGTACTACGTCGACGACTTTTCGAAGTCCCACGACGTCTACCTCGAGACGGCCTTTTATTACCCCGGAGTCACGGCCAAGAACATCGACGGATTCGGCGTCGAGCATCTACGCCGGATGAAAAAGTACCGGCACATGATGGCCATCATCTTGCTCAACCACGACGCGGCGACCTACGAGAACCGTGTCGCCGCCGAACCCGGCACCGGCCGCCCGGTGCTCGAATACCAGCTGAGCGAGGCGTCGATCCGTTCGCTCGTGCAAGGTCAGCGCGAAGCGGCCCGCGTCTTTTTTGCCGCTGGGTGCACCGAGGTGTACGTGCCGTCGGCCCCCGACGGCATGATCACCCGCGACCAGAAGGACGACATCGACCAGCTCGTCACCGTCGAGCGGTACCAAAAGGGCCGCATCATCAGCTCGAGCGCGCACCCCCAAGGCGGCTGCAGAATGGGCACGGACGCGAGCGATTCGGTGTGCGATCCCTACGGCGTCGTGCACGGACAGCCGTGGCTTCGTGTTGCCGACGCGAGCCTTTTTCCGAAGTCGTCCCACGTGAATCCCTACCTCACGGTCATGGCGCTTTCGGATCGCGTCGCGGATCGGTTGATCGACGACCTCGCTTAGCCGCGGCTACTTGACCGCGGCGGCGCGCCGCTCGAGCTCGGTGATCTGGATCATCAACTTGGGATTGAGCTCGCCGGAGCGTCGGTTCATTGCCGCGACGTAGGTGCGAACCAGACCCAGATCGACGCTGCCTATCTTCGGCACGAGGGCGATCGCCAGGTCGACGAACTCGACGGGCAGCGGATGCGGATCGTGTCGGGAGATGTCGAACACGTAGTCGATCCACTCCGCCTTCATGCTCGCCTTGGCGAGATCGCCGGCGAGGCGGACCGCGGTCTTCCACGTCTTGCGCGGAAGACCCTGCCGCTGCGCGGTGTCACGAACGCTTTGAAGCAGCGGCCGGAGGGTCTCCTCGGCCTGCTGCACCTTGCCGATGGCGAGCGCCTTTCTCGCCACTGACCCCATGAGCTCGAGGGTGTCCTCGCGAAGGGTCTGCTCGCGTTCGTCCTTTTCTCGGATCTCGACGGCCTCGCCGATGGCGGTTTTTCGGAGGGTGGTGACCCTGCCGCGTTCGTGTTTCGCCTCGCGGCCGACTTCGAGCGTGAACTTGCCGATGATGATCTGCGCGCCGTCGGGCACAATCGTCTTCCGTTCAATCTTCGTGCTGTCCACGATGACCCCGTTCGTGCTGCCGAGATCTTCGACGAACACGACGTCCTGGGCTGCCCAGAGCCGCGCGTGGTGCCGGGACACGTTGTCCCCTTCGAGCACGATGTGGCAGCGAGCCGACCGCCCGATGAGCAGCGGCTCCTCGCCGATTCTGAGCGCGTTGCCCTCGTGCCGCACCACCCAGTCGGACTCGGGCACATCCCCGTTGCCGTTCTCCGAAGTCATCCCCACATGGGAGCAATAACGCGTTTTACGTCGCCGTGCCTAGCGTGGTGGACCAGGAGTCCCCCACACTCTGGAAAGAACCGGGACACGGATCCAGGGAACTGGCGTGGGCGTCAGGTGGAGGGCGCTCCCCGAATTTGATGGAAGACGCAGCCCAAAATCTCGTGACGCCCGTCGGGGAGCGCTAGCGTTCGTTCGCTCGCGACCTCGAGCAACGACGGTCCTTCTTCGCTGGCCGGGTCTGTGTCGACGGCAATCCGCATCGGCGAGTCCGGCCAAGTGAATACGCGGCCGGTTTCTGTGTGCTCGACTGACGCTTCGAGCAGCTCGCCCCACTGGCGTTCGGCTCGACCGATGTCGCGAATTTGCATCCGCATTCCGATGATGCTGGCTGCGGGCGCTTTCGGGCTCGGACTGTCGGGGAACGCGAAGTCTTTTCCCCAGTCGCCTTCGGCGCTCGGATCCGACTCGGCGAACTGTACGACGATCCCGAGCGCCTGCTTCGGATGCAAAAATGCCTCCTTCCACGACGGGGAGCTGTCGTTGAAGCCGACGACGTCGTAGCCGAGGGATTCGGCTCGCCGGCACGAAGTCGCGAGGTCGGGCACGATGAACGTCGCGTGATGGATGCCGGGGCCGCGAGCGGCGATGAAGCGACTGAGGAAGCTTTGCTCACTCGCCGGCGTGATGACTTCGAGACGGGCGTCGTTGAAGTACTTCCACTGCGCGCCGATGTACTCCGGGCCGGGGCCGCCTTCATCCGGCTTCCCCCCTAATTCACCAACTAAAAAGGGCATGGCCGCGGCCATGTTCTCGATGCCGAACGCGATGTGGTCGAGCTTGATGGAAGGTGGCATGGGATCGGCGCCGACTTTATCACGGTCCACAATCCGACGAGCGCCGTGAAAGAAAAACGAACAGCCGCGTCGGGCGCAAACGCGTTGCAGACCTTCGACAAACTCGGTAATCGCTTCGGACTGAGATGGCCGATCCGTCGCCGAGCAGCACCACGGGGCCCAGCCTTCGTGTCGGTGTCTTCGGTGCCGGCGCCATTGGCTCGTATCTCGGTATTTGCCTTTCGTCCGCGGGCACGCCGGTCGTGATGGTCGCGCGGCGCGGGCTCGTGGAGGTGCGCGCCGAGCTCCGCGCGGTTTCCGTGGGTGGTGTCGAGAAGCGGCCGGGCGACGACTTCGTCGTCACCGAGGACGTCGGCGCGCTCGACGATGTCGACGTCTGTCTGTTGACGGTCAAGTCGAGCGACACAGCGTCGGTGGTCGGCGCGCTGTCTCGCGCGGTTCCGTCGGACGCGGTGGTAGTTTCGTTTCAAAATGGCGTGCACAACGCCGAGCGCCTGCGGGCTCAGCTCTCGCATCGAGTGCTGGCGGGCATGGTGGGGTTCAACGTGCTTCGCGAGCCGCCAGCGTCTTTTTTGCAGCTGGCGCGCGGGGCTCTCGTGATCGAGAGAGTCGAGGGCGCCGGTCAAGCGAGCATCGACCAACTCGTCCGAGCTTTTGCCGACGCGGACCAAGAGCTCGACGTGAGCGCTTCGATCGCCGATGTGCTCGCTGGCAAGCTGCTGGTGAACTTGAACAACGGCGTCGGCGCCGCCACGGGCTTGACCATCTCGGAGTCGCTCCGTTCGCGGGACGCGCGGTGGTGTTTTGCCGCCTGCATCCGCGAGGGCGTCGCCGTCATGAAAGCGGCCGGTATTCGTCCGGCGAAGGTGGTGGCGCTCGGGCCCGCCGCTCTGGCGAAGATGTTGACGATGCCGGACTTCATCGTGCTCGCGGCGGCGCGGCGCATGATCGACATCGACGACCGTGCGGTGACCAGCACGCTGCTCGACATCAAACGGGGTCGCCCGACCGAGATTGGCGATCTCAACGGCGAGATCGTGCGCATCGCGAAGTCCGCCGGCGTGCCCGCGCCGGTCAACGCTTTGGTCACCGACATCGTTCGTGGGCTCGAGCGGAGCGGCCCGCCGCCGAGTTTCATCCGGGCGACGGAGCTCCGGCGTCGTCTCGAAGAGGTGCGCGCCTGAGCGGCGGGCTCAGGGAGTGTATTCGTCGCACCCCAGGTCGGGACCGCTGCCAATGTCGTGCGTGTCGCCGTCGAGGTCGATGCCAGAGCTCGCAATGACCGTCCCTTGATCGATGGCCCCGGTAGCGCTGGAGGTGAGATGAAAGTCGCCGGCCGCCGGGTCGACGAAGTAGCTCATGGGCACGGCGGATCCACCAGTAGAGTTGGGCAAGTTGGTGGTCAGCGTCGCTTGCGCGCCGTCTCGCTCGGTCAAGCGACGAACGAGGTTGTTCGTGATGACGGCGCGAGTTTCGCCGAAGCGCCAGTCGATCGAGCTGAAGAACGCCGTGGCCGACATCGTGGAGATCACCGTGTTGTGATAAACCTGGGGTTCCCTCGCGATGTGGAGTTCGATTCCGGTGTCGTACCAAGGCACCGACGCGAAGATGAAGTTGTTGCGGATGACCCCGTCCACGTGGGCGAGAGCGACGCCGCCGTGCGGATTGTCGGAGTAGACGCGATCCCCGACGCCGCCCGAGAGGCCGAAACCGATGCCGCGGGCGCAGTTGATGATGACGTTGTTCTCGACGAGGGTGTCGCGCGAGCTCTTCCAGAAATGCACCGCGTGCTCGGCCAGGCCGGCGCCGTCGCAGTAGATGTCCTCGAAGCGGTTGTTTCGGACCACCCAGCCGCGGGCGTCGTGAGCGTCGATGCCCCCGGTGTAGCAACCACCGCAGCAGGAATCGACGCGTGCTCGACCAGCGGGGGTCATCGAGAACTCGCTGCATTCCACCCGACCATCGTCGACCCACGAAGCCCGGTCGGCGTTCGGGTTGATCTTCACGAATTGTTGAGCACCGTCGATGATGCGCGCGCCGTAGATGAGCGAGCCGGTCACGTCCGGTCCACCGGTGGGCGTCGTGATGTGAATGGGGTGGAACGTCGCGCGTTGCACCGTCACGTGAGCAATGGTGACGTTGCTCGCGGTGATGAAGATCGTCTCACCGACGTTGTAGTTGCCGTCGAGAATGACTTTGGTGGCGTCGTTCGAGGCCGATCTCAACGTGACGTTGGGAGTGTTGAAGTTGAGCCGGCCGATGTCGTAGTGGCCGTCGGCGAGCTCAATCGTCGTTCCGCTCGCAGCGTTCGCGACGATTTGATCGAGATTGCCTGCTTCGGCCGGAGTCACCGACACCGTCGTGCGTGTGGCGGGCGCCAGCGGTGGGCACGCAAGCGACGTCGGCCCCATGCCCGCGGTGCCCCCGGTGCCCATGCCGGCGCTGCCGCCAGTCCCCGGGCCACCACCCGTCGCGGCGCCCCCGGTCCCCGGACTGCCGCCCGACGCCGCGCCACCCGTGCCCGGACCGCCACCTGTCGCTGCCCCACCCGTGCCGGGACTGCCCCCGCTGCCCGGGCCCCCACCCGCGCTCGTGCTTCCACCCGTGTTCGTGCTTCCACCTGCGCCGCCACGGCTCCCACCCGATCCCGCAGCCCCGTCAGAGTCCGTTCCGCTCCCCCCACCAGAGCACCCCGACCCCACCGCCAACAAGACCGCAACCGCCAAAGCACGCATACGCAAAGCTCCTCTCGACCGAACGACAATACACCCCCTCGTGGTCCGTCTCAGAAGTATGTCTCCGCCGAGGCCCGCGAACTCTGCGAAAATGGCGTGAAGCGCGATATCCATCCCGCTCGGCTTCCCTTCGCTCCGCTCCGCGCCCTCCGCCCCCACCCCCATCGATTCGTCAGAATCGATGGCCATAAAAAACGAAGGCCGTTGGTCAGTCCCCTCGGGGCGCCAGGAAGCCGACCAACGCTAATCGAATTCGAGGCGCCAGCGAATGTCGGCTCCGAGGTTGCCCAGCGCGGAGCTCGAGATGTCGTTTTGGTTGTCGTAAGACCCGGCCACGCTGACGTGGGGGCTCAGCCGCCACTCGATGTTCGAGCCCACCTGGCGCGATTCGGTCAGACCGCTGGTGACTTGCGCACGAATTCTCTCGGCGAGTCGCTTGCCGATGGTCACCGTCGGCTCGGTCCGTCCGCTTCTCGACGAGTACGCGCTCCCGAAGCTGAAATCATCGATGACCGGCACGGCTTCGCTCACGGCCTGATCCGCGCCGGTCAAGGTGCCGAGGGCTTCGAGGGCGACGCTCCCGCCGACGGCGGCCTGTTGCGCTTGGTCGAGCTCGGCGCGGGTGAGGCCGACCGTGAGCAAGAGGAAGATGTCGTCTTCCCCGAGCTCGGGGTTGCTCGTCAGATCGATTTGCAGATTGTCCGCATCCCCGTAGGCGTGCATCGACACGTCCCAACGGCCACCCGCCGCGGCGTTTGACGCCGACGAATCAGCCCCGGAGCTGTCGAGCCCGGCCGAGTAGCGTCGGTACTCCGTGACCGCCGTCACGTCGACGAGTGGCGCGATGCGCGTCGGGTCGTCGAAGCGCACGTTCCCCTCCCGGATCTCGAACTCGTTCTGCCGGAACTTGATTCGTCCCCCCGGCTTGAGCTCGAGCTGGCCCCGCATGCCGAAACGTTGGTTCGTCCCGGCGAAGGACAGGCCAGAGGGGTCGATCACCAGCCTCGCGTCCACCAAGTTGTTGCGGACCCGCATGTCGCGTGCCGAGCGCATGGTGATGTCGAATTCGATGAAGTCGTCCTCGGAGTCGTAGGCCTCGAACTCGGTTCGTCGGCCACGTTTCGCCAAAGACGAGATGTCCGCGGTCATCGTCACCGGTCTCGTGTATTCGAACGACCTCACGAGCACGTTGCCGCTCACCCGCGGCATGAGCGCGCGTTCGGTGTCACCCTCGGCGAGCGGTAGGGTCGCTTCCAGGTCAGCGTCGAGCTTGGTCCTGACGCCATCGGCTATCGGCAAGCTCACCCCGCGAACGACGATGCTGGCCCGGCCGTCGCCGAGGCCGGTTTTACCGAGTGGCACGCTGCCGCCGATGCGCACCGTGCCGCCGCCGACCGCCGCCGTGCCTTTGTTGATGCGTATTTCGTTGGCGTTGACGAGCAAGCCGATGTTGATGTCCGTCAACGAAACCGGAAGACCGCGCACGCTCAGCTGCCCGTTCTCGAGGTCGATGCCGCCGTCGTAACGAAGCTCGGCCAAGGGCCCGGTGACGTCGACCCGTCCACGGATGACGCCGCGGGCGCGCTCGGCGCGTGGAATCAACCCAGCAAACGCCGACAAGTCAGTCGGGCGGAGTACCAGTGACGCGTTCACCTCGGCGTCCGCGCCGATGCGGTCGATGCTGCCGTTCAGGTCGAGCGTCCCCTTCTGCCCCCCAGGGGTGGTGGCGAGCAGCGCGAGCTTCGGCAGGTCGAGGCGGCCGTCATCGAGCACGATGGGTTTGGCTCCTTCGAGCACCCTCAGGCGAAATCCGCCTTGCAACGCTTCGAGTTTTTTCAGCGTGACTTTGGCCTTGCTCGTGGATGCCGCCTCGAGCGGAAGATCTTCGATGTCGAGGGCAGCGCTCAGCTTGCCTTCGACTTTCGATTCGGATCCCTTCAGCGCTGGAATCAGCTCGGCGGCGCTCCCGAGGTCGAACTCCTCGAACACGACTTTGCCGGAAACGTGTTTGTCGCGCTGGCGAGTCACTTGCAGGTCGTCGAAGCGAATTTGCCCCGCGAAAAGTGACCCGGCCGCGTGGAACGTGCCATCGGAGTCGTCGTCGTCGAACTTCTGCTTGTCGAAGGGTGGCGATATGGGCTGACCGCACTTGCTGGTGCCGACCGAGGGGAGCTTCCTTTTGGCCGGTCTCAAGTTGATGGCGAACTCGGAAGCCGGCAGCGTCGCGTTTCCGACGCGAGTCGGAGAAACGTGCACGTGCATGTCGGTGGCGAGGTCGTCGATGGTGCCGTAGATTTCCGCGACAGCGCTCGTGCGGGCGCTGGCCAGCTTGCCGACTGGACCCAGCGCCTGAATCTTCGAAATCGGTACGCTCGTCGCGATCGCGTGCCCGCGGACGGTCGCGCCTCGATCGACCTTGAACGACGTGAGAATGACGCCATCGCCCTTTTTGAGGGTGGCGCTCGGCACGTCGAGCTCGATTCCGCGGTGCCCGGCGAGGAAGTCGATCCATCGGAAGTCGAAGCGCGCTTCGCCGGAATCGTAGAGCTCTTCGAAGAGATCGAGCTCGACCATCGCCATCGTGCCGTCCACCCGAAGGTAACCCTCCCCACACACGTCCTCTTTGCCCCCGAGCACGTAGTGCACGCGGGCATCGACCTTCCCGTGTCCTTTCAGCGGGTCGAACCGTGGGTCTTCGTCGAAGCGCCACATTTCGAAGAAATCACGGATGCCCATGTCGTCGCTCTCGATGTTGGCGTCCGCAATCACCGTGGCGTCCTCGTCGAAGGTCAGCCGGCCGGTCTTGACGACGAACTCGGTCTTGTTCTTTCGCCCGCGAACGTCGCTCATGTCGAGCTCGAGCGGCCGAAAGCGAAGGTCTCCCGAAAGCACGTCCCCAATCGGGAATCCGCCGAAGACGAAGTCGTCGATGGCGATTTTTCCCTTGAGCACAGGGTCCGCGAACTTGCCGGCGCCAAACACTTCGAGTCGTGCCGTGCCAGCCCAAGGAATATTCACGAGCGGAGAGATGTCCCGCAAGTCGACGCTGCCGCCTTTGGCGACGGAGATGACGAGGTCCTCGTCGAAACCGAGAGACACGGTGGTCGTGAGGTTGCTGTTGCCGAAGTCGGCGCGGTTCTCGAGGAACTTGAACGCGTCGGGTCGCACGGCGATCGCACCGCGGAGCTTGGCTTCTTTGATGCCGAGCATGTGTTGGCGCCCGGGCGAGTGGTACGCGCGGTCGAAGATCTCGAAGTCCTTCGAGTCGACCACCATGTAGCCATCGAGCTCGAGCGGATGGAGCTTGCCGTGGAAGTTGTTGACGGTGAGCCGCGTGAGGTCCCAACTGACGATGGTGTTCGGCGTCACGCCGAGGTCTCGCATGAACCCTTCGAACTTCATGCCGAGACCGACGATGTTCTCGACCGCCAGCGTCGGTGGGTCCGCGAATGGTGCGACGACCCCGTTGGTGGCGACGTTCGTCCCCATCGCGAAGTCCCACTGAAAACGAGGGATCTCGATCTTGTCGTCGCTGATGCGTACCTTGGCGTCGACGCGATCGGCCAGGTGGTACCTGCCGAACGCCAGCCCGTCTCCGCGCAGCCTTCCCCGCAGGTCGGGCATCTTGTCCGTGCCGTCGTAGCTCGCGTCGGCCGTGATCCCGACCCAGCCCTTGATGGGCAAGGTGTCGACGAATCGGTTCAAGAGCGAGGCCGGCGCTCGGGCGAACACGTGCCCATGACCGGTAGGGTCGGCGTCTGCGTGTGGAACTACGCGCACCTGCGACAACCTCAAGGCGACTCGTCGCACGTCGTCGTCTTCGAGTCGGCACGTCGGCCGGGTGCCCCTCCGCGGGTCGTCGTCGGCGCTCCCGAGGGTCGACAAGCGGCGAACCAGAACACTCTGGGGCTCCACCCGGACTCGCACGTCGAGCCGGCAGAGCGCATCTTCGTCGTACGCGGTCTTGCGCGCCTTCGGCGGGTCGGCGTCTTCCGGGGCGCCCTTCGGGAGCGGTAGCTCGACTTCGACCTCGCGTTTTCGGGTCAGCTTCGACGGACCGGTTCGGAGCGCGATTTCGAAGCTCGGCCCGGGCTCGGCGAAGACATCCACGTCGACGGCGGTGACGTCGACCATCATGCCGTCGACATCGAGGTCGATGGTGCCGTCGGAGATGGCCACGGACGCAAACGGCGCGCGTTCGAGCTCCGGGGTCGGCCCGGTGCGTTCTGGTAGCTGGTAGGTGACGTTGACGAGGTCGCCGTCCCGAATCACGAGGCGGCTCGCGGGCTCGTCGATTTCGATGTCGCCCACGTCGAGTCGGCCGGCGAGCAAAGAAAAAATATGCGGCGTCACCGCCATACGAGTCGCCTGAAGCGCAGGGGCTCCGCCGTCGTTGGAAGGAATGACCACGTCGTGAAGCGACAGCTCGAGCGGCCAGAGCTGCATCTCGACTCGGTAGCTGGCCTCGACGCCGAGCTGCTCGTTCAGGACACGCGCTGTTTCGGACGCGGCCCAGTCGAGCACCGGGCGAGATCGCACGAGGTAGCCGCCGAGCAGTGGCAAGGCGCCGACCAACGCGAAGACCCCGCAGAGGATCCGCGCGAACGAGCGGCCGTAGTCCCGATTCCAGCGGGACAACGACGACGGGGCGAGTCGCCTGGACACCAGACATGGAGCGTAACGCGGGGCCCTCCGAGGTGCCGCTTTGCGGCGGTTTCGACCGCGTTTAGGAATATAAGTGCCCGAGTTACCGTCAAAAATGCGGGGCAGAGCGGGCAGAGCCCACCGGCGAGCTCGGACCGCGTTTTTCGCGAAACTGGCCACGGCGGTTGACCGATGAGGGGGCGTGCCGAGCCGGAGCCGCCCACCCATGCGCCATTACCCCGTCGTGGTTTTCCTGATCCTGTTCACCCGGTCGCTCCTCGGCCACGCGGAGCCCGGCGGCGAATACGTCGTCGACGAGGTGGTGGACCCGTGGGTGCCCGCCCCGGGTGCTCCACCGCCGGATCTTCCGCCAGCGCCCGAAGGCAATCGGCCAGAGCTTGCCCGACGGCCCGCGGAGATCGGCGCGGGATTCGGCGTCACGTTGCCGCTCTGTTCGGACCGCTTCGGTTCCGCCACCCGCTGCAGCAACACCGAACGGGGCAAGACCGTGGGTTTCACTGCGCTCTGGCGGTCCACCCCGGCGTTCGCGTGGGGCGTGTATGGCGAGGTCACGAGATTCGAGCTCCGAGGGCCGAGCTCGTCGCGGGGCAAGACCGACGCGCTCGTCGCCGGGGTCTTGGGGCGCGTGTACCTCTTCGACTCGGGCAAGCTCGATCCCTGGGTCGAGCTCGGACTGGGTGGTGGGGTAGTGGCCGCGATGAGCGCGGACGAGATTGGCCTGGTCGAGCACACGTCGCGGCGCACCGGCTTCTCCACCCGGATCGGCGCGGGCTTCGACTTCTTGGTGTCCGCGCGCCTTCGGCTCGGTCCGGTGATCGACTACGACCGCGTGTTGTCCCAGCGCCAACGCTCGTGCACCGGGCGCGACTGTCGCGACCGGGGCCTCGGCCGTGTCGACGAGGGTCTCACATTCGGCTTGGGGATGACTCTGTCGCTCGGCTCGCCGATGTGATCGTCAGAGCGCGTCGTCCAACGACACGCGCTCGGCGATGGCCCGGCGGTAGCGCACGAGCTTGGCGGGCCGATTGAGTGTGAGCGCGCCTGTTAGCCGGCCGCCGCGCCCGAACAGAGCGACGAGGCGGGGCTTGTCGTCGCCCGACGCATCTTCGGGGCGTTCGACCCAACGCATCTCGTCGCCCGGTCGGTACCGGCCGGCCATCTGCATCTTCGTGTCGTACTGATCCGACCAAAAGTAGGGGACGGAAACGAACGGTTTCTTTTCGGCTTCGGGTTCGAGCAGCCGGCGGACAGCGGCATCGGCTTGCTCGGCAGCATTGGTCCAATGCTCCACGCGGACAGACTCGTCGAACAGCTCGTGATGCCACCGAGCCACATCGCCGGCAGCGACGACGTCCGGTCGGCTCGTCTGGCACGTCGCGTCGCAGACGACACCGTCGTCGACGTCGACCCCCGAGCCGTCGAGCCAGTCCGTGTTGGGTTTCACGCCGATGCCCACCACGAGCAAGTCCGCCGCGATGAGCGAGCCGTCGTCGAGGCGGACGCCGCTCACCCGCTCGGTGCCCTCGACGCCGGTGACCGTCCGCCCGCACCTCAGATCGACACCGCGGCTTCGGTGCAGGTCAGCGACACATTGCCCTAGCACTTCGCCGATGGCTTGGCCGAGCGGCACCGCGGCCGACTCGATGACCGTGACTTCGAGGCCGCGTGTGCGACAGCACGCGGCGACTTCGAGGCCAATGAATCCTGCCCCGACGATCGCGACCCGCGGCCCACGCTGCATTTTTTTTTCGATCGCGAGCGCATCGTCGAGCGAGCGCAGGGTGAACACGCCCTCGAGATCCCGGCCGTCCGGCAGTTGTCGGGGTGAAGCTCCGGTTGCGACCACCAGGCCGTCGAATTCGACTCTACGGCCATCGTCGAGCTCGACGAATCGCTCGTCGAGACGCGCAGCGCTCCTGCCGAGATGAAACTCGACCTCGAGCTCGTCGTAGTTTTGCCGCAGGAACAACCGCTCGGATCCCCAACGGCCTTCGAGCACCTGCTTGGACAGCGGCGGGCGGTCGTAGGGCAAGTGCTTCTCGGCACCAACCCAGGCGATCTCGCCGTCGTGCCCGAGGCGCCGAAGCGCTTCGACCGAACGAAGTCCCGCGAGAGACGCCCCGATGACGGCAACTCTCTTCACGAGGCCAGCGCGCTCACTCTTCGAGCTTGATCGCGGTCGTCGGGCATTCGCGCACGGCCTTCTCCACTTTGGCGCGGAGCTCCTCGCCCGGGGTCTCTTGCAGGATGTAAAGAAAGCCGTCGTCCCGGATCTCGAAGACCTCTGGGGCGGCTTGGGTGCATAGGCCGTGGCTCTGACAAGAATCGAAATCGACGACGATTTTCATGCGCTCCTCCTTAACCTCGCATCACCGAACAAGGGTATCTGGTTTGACATACGAGTTCGTATGTGAACACTATTCTGGAGCATGGCGACCGCGACGGTCAACTCGACAGTGCGTCAGCAGCCGGTGGCTGGGCCGAAGATCTCGCCGGCCCGGTCGTTCACCCTTCACTTGTGGTGCTTCGTGCTGCCGCTGGTGAACATGGCGTTCCTGCTCACGGGACCGCACCTTTGGTGGGTAGCGCTCTTGTGGATCGCGCCGATCGTCGTGCTCGTAATGGTCGACAACCGCGCGCCCAACGACAAACGCCAGCCCGTGCCGACCGCGAATTGGCCGTTCGATCTTCAAGTTTACCTTCTGACCGCCATCCAGGTCGCCAATCACGGGCTGCTCGGCTTCATGGCGATGAAGATTTCGATTTGGCCGCTTTCCGATCTGGGTACCGCCGCGGCGAACCTCGTGCCCGTCGCGGTCTTGTGCGGCACGACCGCCGGCTACTCGGGCATCGTCGTCGCACACGAGTGGATTCATCGTCGCAAGAAGCATCAGTTTTTCTTGGGCCGGTTGCTGCTCGCGATGGTGCTCTACGAACATTTCTCCACCGAGCACATCCGAGGTCACCACCCGCGCATCGGAACCGCCGGCGATCCGGCCACCGCGCGATTCGGCGAGACCCTGCGGCAGTTTTTTCTGCGCACCGTACCCGCGCAGTTCAAGAGCGCCTGGCGCCTCGAGAAGGTAAGAAACGACCTGGACGGCGTGAGCGCGCTGTCGCCTAAGTGGCTCCGCCACCGGGTGCTTCAAGGCGTCATCGGTCAGGTGCTGCTCCTCGTCGCTTTCACGTACTTCTTCGGTTTCGTCGCGCTGTTCTTTTTTCTCATCCAGGCCCGCGGGGCGATCACCCTGCTTGAGACCGTCAACTACATCGAGCATTGGGGGCTCACCCGGGTGGGCAACCGGGTGACCGCCGAGGACTCTTGGGACACGGACAACTGGTTCACGCTGCACACCCTGGTGGGGTTGTCGCGGCACGCGGACCACCACGCGCAGGCCTCCCGGCCCTATCACCAGCTGCGCTGTTTCGAGCAGTCGCCGAAGATGCCGCGCGGCTACTACGGCACGATCGTGATGGCGCTCATGAACAACCGTGGGTACATGGAAGCGGCCACCAAGGAGCTGCGCGACCGCAAGCTCGGCCCTTTTCGCGAAGAGCTTGCTTCTCCGCCGCCGCCGCCCTCCCCCGCGGCCATCGGCGCCGGGTCTGCGCCGGAAAACGCGCCCGGCCTCGCCGCCTCTTGAGGTGACCCGGATACACGGGTGACAAGAATGTCCTAGGCGGGGCGCCTGACGCCGAGGGTTACCGAGGAAGACACGACGCCGCGAGGCCGCGGATTTCCCTTCCGCTCACGCTCGCCCTGCCGTTGGCACGAGGGTTGCGATGTCTCCGTCCGGGATGGCTTGGGCGAAAGGGACCAACGGGTGAACGAAAGACTCTCGAGAGGCACGTTGTCGTCGGGGCTGCCGGTTTTGGCCGCGCTCTTGGCTTGCGGGACGCCCGACGGCGGGCAGAACGTTCACCAACGCGGAGTGGGAGACGAACCCGGGGGGGTCGAGCTTCAGATAGGGGACATCGCCGTGGCGCCCACCGGTGATTATCTGTTGTTCGAGCGTGACGGGCGGCTGGCCGTGGGTTGGCCGAACGATGGTCTGGTGCGCGAGTTGCCGGTCGACCGGCCCGGGCGCCTCGCTTTCTCGAAAAAGCGCCCGGTCGTGTACGTGGGCTCGCGCATGTCGTCTTTGGTCGCGGTGGACGTGACCCACAGCCGCAGACTCTGGCAAACCGAGCTCACGGCCAACGACTTTCGCATCGAGTCGAGCGAGGACGATCGCTACGTCGTGCTCGCGTTCTCGCGCAGCTTGCGGGTAGTCGCTGCGGACACGGGTTTGACCACTTTTTCCCACGAGTTCGAACGCGACGTGGTCGACGTGGACCTTCTGCCCGACGGCGAGCGGGCGCTCGTGGCCACCGAGCATTTTTGGAGTGGCGTCGGAGAAAACGAGACACCGACCACGCGCGTTGCCGTCGTGGAGCTCGGCAGCGGCGAAGTTCGCGAGCTGGACGTCCCGAACTGCGCTGACCAGGTCGCCATCACTCCCGATGGTCAGCGCGCGTTTCTGGCGCCGACGACCTGCACCGATCCTTTCAGCATCGACATCGACATCGACATCGACTTCGGCTTCCGAGGGAGGGGGAGTAATCGAGGCTACGACCCCGTCAGTCTGATCGACCTCGACTCGGGGAACGAGTCCTTCGTGAGGAATCTGCCCGGCTTCGGGCCCGTGGCCATGGCGCCCGACGGCGTCACCGCCGTTGCGTTCGCCGACCGCGACCTCATCGACCGTTCGTTGTTCGATGACCCGGCGGAGGCCGAGAGGCTGGAACGGTCGAGCAGCCGCTACCACATCATGGTTCTCGACGCCAAGCGGCTCACCTACGACTTTGCGGCCGTTGGGGAGCAGCTCCCTCGGTACGCGATGACGCCGAATGGCGAGGTACTTCTTGTCGACAGCGCGTTCTCGGAAAACGCGGTGCGCTTGTTCGACACGGCGGCGCTCAGTTTCCGTTCCGTCGACGGCGCCGTCGTGCAGCTCGAGAACTTCGTGATCAACGGAGCATCGAATCGCGCCTACGGCCTCGACGGTGGGCTCTTCGAGATCGACATCGAACGTGCGGCTTCGCGGATGTTGCCAAGCGAGTTCCTTCCGATGAACATCAACATCTCGCCGGACGATCGCACCCTCTACCTGCGTCGGGACGCGGCGAACGTGTGCGTGTACTCGATTGAGCTCGAGCGGTGCCGGACGACGATGAGCCTCGGTCCGCTAATGGTGAAGTGAGCTTCAGTTCGCCAGCGTCGCCGACTTGCTCTTGAGCTCACGGGCGCGGTCCACGAGGCGAACGAACTCTCGGCGATAACCGTGTGGGTCCTCGCCGCGCGCGTTCATCGCGAGCTGTCGGGCCGAGCCGAAGCTCGCAGTTCCGGCGTGCTTGGATTCGCGTAGCAACATCCCGAACTCGGCGACCGCCGCGGAGAAACGAAAAGCGTTCGAGGTCTGCGCGGTGACGTGAGCTGTGCTCACCGGGAAGCTCAGAAGAGAACTCTGGTCGCCGTCTGGGGCCTTGTACCGGAGCTTGACCGTCAAGAACTCGCCGGAGCCTTCGCCGTTGACCGACGCGGGCGCCTGATACTTCAGCGGGTCGACCGAGCCCGTGTCGGCTCTGCCTCCGACCGGGACGATTTCGTAGAGCGCCGTCACAGTATGACCGGCGCCGATCTCGCCGGCGTCCTTCTGGTCGTCGTTGAAGTCCCGGGTCGCCATCAGCCGATTCTCGTAGCCGACCAAGCGATAAGCGGCGACGTGTTTCGGGTTGAATTCGACCTGAATCTTCACGTCCTTGGCGATCGTCATGAAAGTCGAGCCCGCTTCGTTCACCAGAACCTTCCGCGCTTCGGCCATGTCGTCGATGTAGGCGTAGTTGCCGTTGCCCTGGTCGGCGAGCTTCTCGAGGGTGGAGTCCTTGAGGTTTCCCATTCCGAACCCGAGCACGGTGAGGAAAACGCCACTCTTGCGCTCGTGCTCGATGAGGCGCGTCAGGTCGCCCTGGTTGGTGACGCCGACGTTGAAGTCGCCATCGGTGGCCAAGATGACGCGATTGATGCCGCCCTTCACGAAGCTTTTTCGCGCCATCTGATAGGCGAGCTGGATCCCTTCGCCGCCGTTGGTGCTGCCGCCGGCTTCGAGCTCGTTGAGCGCGTCGGTGATGCGCTCCTTGTTTTTTCCGGAGGTCGGCGGAAGCACGAGCCCGCTCGCTCCGGCGTAAACGACGATCGAGACATGGTCCCGCGCGTGCATGCCCTCGACGACTTGTTTCATGGCGCGCCGGAGGAGCGGCAGCTTGTTCGCGTCCGACATCGAGCCGGAGACGTCGAGCAAGAAGACGAGGTTCCTCGGCGGGAGCTCGGCGTGCGCGACCTTCTTGCCCTGGAGCCCGATGTGCACGAGCCGGTTCTCTTCGTTCCACGGCGCGGCGGACACCTCGGTTTTCACGGCGAAGGGTTTGTCCCCCACGGGCTCCGGGTAGTCGTACGAGAAGTAGTTGATGAGCTCCTCGACTCGGACCGCGTCCTTCGGTGGCAGCTCGCCCTGGCGGAGGAATCGGCGGGTGTTCGAGTAGGAGGCGGTATCGACATCGACGGAGAACGTCGACAGCGGCGAGTCTTTGACCGCGAGGAAGTCGTTTTCGACGATGCGGTCGTAGCTCTCGGTATTGTGGTCGTTGGCGACGGCGAGCCCGCCCGCGAACGCCGGCTGCGGATAGCTGGCTGGCGCGACCAAGCTCTCGGGGGCGGCTGCGCCCGTCTTCGAATGCATGCTGCAAGCGCCGAGTCCAGCCCCGAGCATGATCGCCGCGATCGAGCCCACCAATTTCCATCCGCGCATGATTTCTCCTCCGGTTTCGAGGAGAACGGAGGAGCCGGCGTGCCGCTTACACCTGCTGGCGAAGAGGCAGTCGCTCAGGTTGGGCGGCTGGGCGGCTGGGCAGCTCGGCGGGCGCTAAATGGCGAAGTTGAAGCCTTGGCGACTGAGCTGTCGGTATTCTTTGCGGTTGAACCGGTAGAGCCGAGCCGCTCGGTGCGCGACATCTTTTTCGACCTCGTCGGTCTCGATGAGCAGCCCCATTCCGAGGATTTTCTTTCGGAAGTTCCTCTTGTCGAGGGGTCGCTCGAGGATTGTTTCGTAGAGGGCCTGGAGCTCGCTCAAGGTGAACTTTTTGGGCAGGAGCTCGAAGCCTACAGGGGTGTAGCGGACCTTGTTTCGGAGACGTTCTAGCGCAACGCCGATGATCTTGCGGTGGTCGAACGCCAGCGTCGGCAAATCGTGGATCGAGAACCAACCAGCGTTTTCGGCGTCCGTCGCCGCAACGATGTTGTGGTCCTCGAGATTCGTCAGCGCGTAGTACGCCACCGTGATGACCCGGCCTCGCGGGTCCCGCTCCACGGCGCCTTCGGTGTAGAGCTGCTCGAGGTAGGCCTTGCTGATGCCGGTTTCTTCGTCGAGCTCGCGCCGCGCTGCCTCTTCGAGATCCTCGTCGATGTGCACGAACCCCCCAGGGAGCGCCCATTGGTGCTTGAACGGGTCGAGCTCTCGTTGAATCAGCATGAGCTTGAGGTCGCCCTCGTCGAGACCGAACACGACGCAGTCGACGGTGACTGCCGGGCGTGGATAGTCGTAGCTGTACTTCACGGTCTCCTCCGCAGAGACTCGTCGAAGAGCGGCACGACGTCCTTGACCTCGAGGAAGCTCGACTCGAGCTTCACCGCCCGAGGGTGGCTGTTCGTGCAAACGATCTTCTCGAGAACGCCGTGTTTCTCGAGGCGTTCGAGGGCGTCGCCGGGGAAGATGCCGTGGGTGCAGATAGCTGAAATGCTCGTCGCGCCAGCTTCGGCGTAGGCCTCGGCGGCGCTGAGGACCGAGCCGCCGGTGCGAATCATGTCGTCGTAGATGACCACCGACTTTCCGCTGACCCTCGCGCTGACGGCGGTGACCTCCGTGGTGTCCGAGCTCAGTCGACGTTTGTAGACGAACGCGGGCGTGACACCGATTTCGTTGGCGAGCGATTCCACCCATTTTGCGCGACCAGCGTCCGTGCACGCGAGCACGTAGTCGTCGCCACCGAGCTCACCGGCGGCTCGGGAGATGACCGGGCTCCCGTAGATGTGAACGGGATGGAGCTCGTTTTCGAAATAGTGCGGCAGTCCACTCACGTGCAGGTCGAGCAAGAGCACGCGGTTGCCGAGCGATGAAACGGGGATCCCGGATAGGAGGCGAGCGCGAGTCTTCGCGGTGACGACCTCGCCGTCTCTGACCGCGCGTTCCATCGTCGAATACCCGAAGAACGGAATGGCAATCGTGAGTCGCCGTGCGCCGTAGTAGACGAGCCCGCAAGCCAAGTCGTAAAGCTCGAGGGTGTCGGTGTCGTCGACCGTGCCGGCGACCAGCACGACGTCTCGGTCGTCGGGGTTGGTGGCGATTCGGCGGTAGTGCTCGCCGTCGGGGAAGTCGCGTCGTTCGACTTCTCCCGGCTCGAAGTGCTCGCTTCGGCAGAGTCGATCGCGAAAGTAGTCGTAGGACGTGGTGGAGTAGACGAGCGCGGGAGCTTCGGCCATTCCTTAGTGTAAGGCACACACTCTGCCGGTAGGGCCAAAATCCGAGCGGCTCAAGCGTCGCCGAGCTTCTCCGCGGGGAGCCAGGCGTTGTTGCCGTTTTCCCACTCCACCTCGTACCAGCCGCTGGTCGCTCGAAGGACCCGGGCTCGGTAGTGATTGCCGTCGTCGAATTCGGCGATGACGACGCTGCCGGGCATGAACGCGGGCTCGATCGGGTCGGGAGGTGGCACGCCAGTGCCGGGTTCGATGACCTCGACCTCGTCCGGGCCCACCCAAGTGGTCGGCGCGCCGTCCCAGCGAACCAGACAGCGCTCCCCCTCCAGTTCGACGACGACGCCTTCGTACCAGGTGTTGCCAGCTTGTGCCCGAACCCGCGCCCCGATGTTTGGCGAAGAGAGCCCGCCATCGATGAGGGTTTGGTCGTCTTCGAGCAACATGTCGATGTCATCGGCGTCGGTGGCCGCCGTCGGAAACGCCGGTGGCGGAGGGGTCGGCGGTCGCCCGAGCGCCGGCGGGATCGAGCTGAGCATCTCGTCGAGTCGCCTCTTGGACTGCGCGTCCGGTTCGACGTCGAGTTGCAGGTCGTCGGCCGCGAAGCCGTGGCGGGCGAACGCTGAGCGGACGGCGGGCAGCACCTCGACGTGAGCCGCTTCCTCGAAGAACTCGTCGCCGATCTCGGTGAAGCTCATGCGGTCGTCGGAGAAGCACTTTCGGAGTTGAAGGCGGAGCAACCGACCGAGCTGCGCCCGCAAGATTTCCGGGATTGCGCCGATGTCGCCGGCGTGTTCCCCCAGAGCAGTCTCCGCATCCATGATGCGTACCGAGATGTCGACGCTGAAGCTCGACGAAATCGGTAGGTGAAATTCTATGTCTTCGATTTCACCGAGCTCGCCGGTGGCCGTGCAGCGTTGCGGCTCGAGCGACACGAACCACAATTCGGCGTCGAAGACCGTTTCGCCTCCGATCGTTTTCTCGAGCTCGCCCAGAAATGGAAGCTCGGCCGGCGTCAGCGTGTGTCGTCCCGACTCGGTGAGTCCCGCGAGGGCGCCGTCCGTGACGAAACCCACGACTTCTTGGCTCGCACACTCCAACACGTCACCCGGGCGCACGCGTTTCGGCCAGCGGAACACCGGCTGTCCCGCATCTTGCTCGTCGCGTGCAATGACCTCGTTCACCGGGAGGCCACTCAAGCAAACAGCCTCTGGCAGAGCAACCATGCTCGCCGCTCCGGGCGAGAAGTGCCTCCGATATGCTAACTTCTTGGTGGAGGCGACATGGTTGCAAACTGGTGGCGCGTGGCGATGACGGGGGCGGCGGGCGTGCTCGTGGCCGTGGGGCACCGGGGGTACGTTCGAGCTGGAAGACGGCGGCGGCAGCTCGGGCGCCACCGGTAGCACCGGCGGGGCCGGGTCCGGCAGCGCAAGGCGGGCTCATCGAACGGCAACGGCATTCAGTTCACGGCGCTCGACGGCAGTGGGGGCTTCTTCGAAACCCAGATTGCGCCCACGGACTACTCGTTGAGCCCCGGGACTTGGACACGGATCACTGTCATCTGGGATTTCGGTCAGACCGGCCCGCGGGTCGCTCGCGTTTTCTTCGACGGCGTGGAGGCGGCGAGCTACCTCACGGACATAGCCGGACCGGTATCGATGCCACCAGCGAGCCAAAGTAACGTGTTTTTCGTCGGATCGTGGGGGACCACCGACAACGAACCAGCCGGCGGGCTTGTCGACGACTTCAAAATTTGGGGAGCCGCGCTCGTTCCTTAGCCGTCCCCGGGTGGCAACGATCGCGTCGGAATTGTCCAGTCACCCGGAACAGCCGACCTTTTCGCGCTGCCGGCGGCGGTCGGGACCGAGCGATGGACGGTACGATTTGCACCGTGATGATGCGATTGACGCGAGGCACGGCCTTGTTTTTCGTGGTGCTGGTCGCCAGCGGCACCGCCGCGTGCGGATCCGACAGTGGCGGACGTTCGACCTTCGGCAACGGAGGCACGAGCGGCGGCGCAGCGGCGGGTGGTAACGGTGGTGGCATCATCGGAGCCGGTGGAGCCGGCGGAAGCGGCGGACTCATCAATCCTGGGGCCGGCGGTGGGCCGGGCGGTGGCGGCGTCGGCGGGGTGCTCACGAGTCCGCCGCCGTGTGATTCGCCCGATCCCAATGTCGACAACGACGGCGATGGTTTCACCGTCGCTGCGGGAGACTGCAACGATTGCACTCAGCAGATGAACCCGGGTGCCGTCGACTTCCCCGCGAACAACGTCGACGAAGACTGTAACGGCATCCCCGACGACGAGCCCACCGGTTGCGACGTCAACACCTACGACATCGGGTATTCGGATCCGATGGTCGCTGCCCAGGCGCTCGGCATCTGCCGCGTCGCGCAAAACGGCAGTTGGGGGTTGGTGAGCGCGCAGTACACCCTCGCGGATGGCTTGCCCGGCA
>JAJDAH010000377.1 GCA_029261965.1 Polyangiaceae bacterium | reverse complement strand
AGCACCGGCGGATGTCACGCTGCGGGCACGCCACGGTCTTCGGCACCGAGTTGGCACTTCTTGCTCGCGCTGGTGGGTTTGCTCACATTTCGACGCCAGCGGCCCTCGATCCGAACGAAGCACTGAGCACGCCCTCGCTGCTGCACGGCGTGAATGCTCGGGTGTTCGTCGCGCGAACAGCTGATCGGTGCGCCGACAGCGCAAGCACGCGCAACGACGCGGGCGCCGCGGAAAATTGCGGTGGTGTGGTTCTTGCGTTGCACAAAAGACTATGGGGTACAGGCTCGTCTCGACACTCTTGCTCGCTCTCGTCGCGGTCGGATCGATCCACTGCGGATCGGGAAACGGCGCGACCGGGCCTCGTGAAAACTTCTTCGGGGCGGGCGGCATGGGCACCGGAGGTTCGATGCTCCCGAGTACTGGCGGTGCGCCCGGCGCCGGTGGCGCCGCAGCGGGCGGGACTGGCGGGGGGACTGGCGGCGCCACGGCGGCGGGTGGAGCGGGCGGGGGTGGCGCCGAAGGTCCCGCTCCGAACGGCCCTCCAAACAGCCTGCCCGAATTCATCAATCTTGCGCCACCCATGCTCGCGCCGCTCGATCCGACCGGCGGAACGCCGCTCGACCCACCTCCGCCGCTGGGATGGGTTTGGTACGAAATCGAAGGCGCGTTGTGCCGAGACGCGTCGCCCACGGGTTTCTACGTTCGCTACGCCGACTCCAAGAACCTCATGATCTACATGGAGGGCGGCGGCGCGTGCTCGAGCCCCGGTTTCTGCAACTACAACCCGGCGAACGTCAATCAGGTGATCTCGGGCGACGGTCAGACCGTGCTCGGCTCTGCGCTCGGCGTCGCGCCCCTTCGGCAACAACCCGGCGTGTTCGACCTCGGCGTCCCGAGTGGGATCTTCGACGTCGACAATCCCCAAAACCCAGTCAAAGACTGGAACATCGTCTACGTGCCGTATTGCACGGGTGACGTGCACGGTGGGACGCGGTCGAACGTGACCGTGCCCGGGCTGGCAACTCCGCAGCAGTTCGTCGGCCACCTCAACATGCGCACCTTCATCGGTCACCTCGTGCCCACCTTCGCGGACAGCATCGACTACGTGCTGCTCAACGGCACGAGCGCCGGCTCCTTCGGTGCCGCGCTGAACGCCAGCATGATTCAGGATGCCTTCGGGGACGTGCGAATGGACGTGCTGATGGATTCCGGACCGCCCTTCGAGGACGAGTTCATGCCGACTTGCATGCAGAAACGTTGGCGCGAGCAGTGGGGGCTCGACGCGACGCTCCCGCCGGACTGCGTCGACTGTTTCAACGCCGACGGTGGCGGGATCCTCAATCTCGCGGATTTTCTTCTCGCCAAACACCCGAACAGCCGGGTCGCCCTCATCTCGAGCATGCACGACGAAGTCATTCGGCTCTTCTTTTCGAGTGGACTCTCGAACTGCTCGACCTACGAAACTGCCGACCCCATCTTCATCACCGTCGGGCAAATCACGCCCAACGTCTACATGGAGGCGGCACCTTACGAGGCGGGACTCAACACGTTGCGAAATCGCTTCGGTGGCACAGGGCGCTTCTCCACCTACTTCATCGGCGGAGCCAACATCGCTTTTCACCAACACGTTTGGCGACCACGGTTCTACGACGCCTCGGTGAATCCGAAGCCGCTGTCACAGTTCGTCGGCGACTTCATCAACGGGGTGGCCGAACACGTGGGGCCCTGAAGCGCGCACACGGCTCGTCGCTGGAAGACGCACTGCTCGCAAAAAGCAGCGGCGTCAGCGCTCTGCATAGAGGCCAAGCACGTTCGAATATTCGTCCGTCCAGGCTCTCGTCGACGCGTCCGCCACGAGCTCTCGCCATCCGAGCAGGGCGAGCTCGTCACGTTGGCGAGCCATGACCACCCACGTGGTTCTCGAAGCGAACAGCTCCTGGCGTTGTTGCGCCGTGGGAGCGTGGGCCTCGAAAGCGGCGGCCAAGTCGAGGTCGCGGGCGATGGCGGCCAACATGGGTTTCAAGTCGAGGTAGCGGTTGCTGACGTTGAACACGACGAGCCCACCGGGCCTGAGCTTTCGGAAGTAGAGCGCGACGGCCTCGCGATTGTAGAGGTGCGTCGGGATCGAGCCGGACAAGAACGCGTCGACGACGATGACACCGTAGGCGCCGTCCTCGGCCTTGGCGATCTCGAGGCGGCCGTCGCCGACGATCACGTTGCACTCTCCGGGACAACGTGAGAGCGCGGTGAAGTGTTGCTTGGCGATCCTCGCCGCGACCGGGTCGACTTCGTAGAAGGTCGCCCTTTGGCCCGGCGCCACGTAGGGGGCAAGCGCGCCGACGCCTAGCCCGAGCACAGCGAGCGGCTCTGCTCGACGAGGGCCCTCGGAGCGAAGAAGCCGTCCGATGGGGCTGTCCGGAATGAAGTACGGCAGACCCCAATCGCGATAGCGAGCGTCGAAGCTCTCCGCTCCGTGCACGGTGTTGCCGTGCACCAGCAGCCTGAGGTTCCGCGCCTCGTCGTTCGACACCCGGTACGCCGCGTAGAAGCTCCGCTCTCGATGTGTAGCCGCTCGTGCGCGCCGGTCGAACGAAACACCAACGACGAGAAGCACCGCCAAGAGCCCCCCGAGGATGCGCGGCCGACGGTGGCCGAAAACGAACACGACGACGAGCAGGGCGAACGGCCCGTAGCCGATGCGAGAGTCGTTTATGGGGTTGACGGATTCGAGAGCGAACAGCCCGAGCGCGGCGGCCGAGCCGAGCGCGAAGTGCCACCGGCTCGGCAGGCGTCGTTCGCCGGAGGCGGCTCGCGGCAGCACGAGCGCCGCGAGGACGAGGGTCAGCGGATATTCGACGAGATCGTCGAATAGCCAGGGCGCCGCGACGTTGAACGCGCCGCCCAGCGCCCCGCCGACGGCGAGCCACACGTAGAGCTCGGTGAGGCGAGCCGGCGGCGGCCTGGTGCGGGCGATCTCGCCGTGGAAGGCGAGGCAAGCCCAGCCGAGAGCGATGAAGTGCACGACGACGACGATCGTGAGCGGCCGGCTCACATCGAAAATCAATGCGGGTAAAACCGGGAGCAAGACGACGGGCAGCGTCCGGCAAATCACCGCGTGGCCGGGAAATCCTCCGCGCGCGAACACGACGATGAAGCTCGCCAGATAGATGCCGAGCGGGGCCACCCAGAGCAGCGGCACGGGGGCCACGTCGGTCGTGACGTAGCTCGTCACCCCCAGCATGAGCGACGAGGGCACGAACGCGAGCGCGACCCAAGAAAATCGGGTCGACCAGCGCAAAGGTGGCGTGGCGGCGTGCTCCTCGGCCGGAGGGGCGTCGCCGCGCCGTAGCCACCACGCGCACGCTCCGACCAAGACGATCCAGATCCCATAGCCGACCGCCCACGCTTGGCGCTGCGCCCCGAGCCCGAGCGATGGCTCCACGATCAACGGATACGACAGCAGGGCGAGAAGGCTCCCGGCGTTGCTGGCCGCGTAGAGCGGATAGGGATCGACGCCCGTCCGGCCGCGGGTGCGGACCAGCCAGGTCTGAACGAGGGGCGCGGTGCTGGCGAGCAGAAAGAACGGCGCCCCGAGGGTCTGCGCGAGGATCCCGACAATGCCGAGCGAGCCGGTGGCGGAGGCGTCCGCGGGGATTTCGAACCGGAGCCACGCCGGCAAGCAAGCGACACCGACGAGCATCAATGCGAGCTGAAGCACCGCTTGTCGACGCACGCCGAGCCAGGTCTTGGTGACGTGCACGTAGCCGTAGGCGGCGAGCAGCACGAGCTGAAAGAACAGGACGCACGTGGTCCACACGGTCGGCGTGCCGCCGAACCCGGGCAAGAGCACCTTGCCGGCGATCGGCTGCACCACGAAAACGAGCAACGCTCCCACGAAGGACGTGGCGATCCAGAGCCCCAGCGTGCTCGGGCGGCTGGGTAAGGACCCGTCCTTCGTCACGAGGTGCGTCTACCGCACCCCGTGCGGCTCAGACACCCACGATGAAGCTGACGCTCGTCGTGCCGCTTCCACCGATGTTGAGCGTCTGCACGTTCTTGGCACCTTTGACCTGGAGGTCGCCGGCGCTGTCCTTCACCTGGTGGTGCGCATCGAGCACCTGGCGGACGCCGGTGCAGCCGACGGGGTGTCCGGCGCCGATCAATCCGCCGCTCGGGTTGATCGGGTGCTTGCCGCCGAGTTCGATCCAGCCTTCGTCGACGGCTTTCCAGCTCTCACCGGGTTTGGTGATGCCGAAGTGATCGATCGCCATGTATTCACTCGTGGTGAAGCAGTCGTGCGTCTCGATCGCGTCGATCCCGGCGACGTCAGCGATGCCCGCGCGCTCCCACGCGTCGGTGATTGTGGAGCGAACGTGCGGCAGCACGTACTCGTCGTCCTTGCTCTCGGCGACCTTGTCGACGAAACGAAGCCGCGCGGTGTGGTGGCCCCATCCCTTGATGCGCGGAATGTCGTCGAGCCCGACGCCTCGGCGCGCAGCCCACTTCTTGGCGTAGTCCGCGCTGGCGACAAAAATCGCGGCGGCGCCGTCGGTGACTTGGGAGCAGTCCGCAATGCGAATGCGACCGCCGACCTCGGCGTTGTGCTCGTTGCGGCACAGGGCGTGGCCCTTGTTCATGTACCAGGTGCGGGTCTGGGCGTTCGGATTGTGCTTCGCGTTCGCGTAGTTCACCGTGGAGATGCCAGCGAGGTACTCGTCCTTGAGCCCGTAGCGCTTGTCGTACTCGTCGCCGAGCTTCCCGAAGAGCTTGGGGAACGGGAAGTCGATGCCTTTGGCTTCACGATCGTACCAAGCCGCCGTGCCGAGGAAGTCCCCTCCCTTGGCGGCGTTGACCGTCTTCATCTGCTCGATGCCGACGACGCACGCCAGATCGTAGCGGCCAGCTTCGATTTCCGCGGATGCGGCGAGAAGCGCGATGCTGCCCGACGCGCACGCCGCTTCGTGACGGCCCGTAGGGATGCCACTGAAGGCGGGGTCGATTTCGACGAAAAACGCGCCGAGGTGACCCTGCATGCAATAGAGCTCCGCGGCGAAGTTGCCGACGTGCGCCACCTCGATTTCGCTCGGCTCGATGCCGGTGCGCTCGAGCCCACCGAGCACTGCCTCGCGCATCATCGCGAGGAAGTGCTTCTTCTCCTTCGTCCAGTTGCGCGCGAAATCGGTTTGGTAGCCCCCGAGCACGTAGACGTCCTTACTCATGGCGTTCCTTTCTCGCTCTTCAGCCGGCAACGAAGAACTTTCCGACATTGACTTCGGGTTGATTGAAAAACGGCTCTTCGCGACCGCTCTTTTGCGCTTCGAGGAGGATCTTGGGCACCGGCACCCCGGCGTCATCGATCATTTTCACTGTCGGCCCGAGACCGATCGTGTCGACCAACACGCTTGGCGGCGCCCAATTGAAGCCGTAGCCCATGATGAGATCGATACCCGTGATCGTCTCGGTCACTTCGCCCGCGCGGTGGAACGCGTAGCTGATGTACCCAGCGATGACCTTCTTGGCGATGGCCGCTTCGTCACCCTCGGCGGCGACGAACGCCGCCATGGCTTCCTCGTACAGGCCGACGCTGTGCAGGTACGCGATGTCGTCGATGAAACCGAGGTCGGGCAGCTTGATCTCACTGGCGGGGCTGTAGTTGCCGCTCTTCGGATCGAGGACGAGCGCCTTCTTATTTTCGGTCTTGAAGAAGCCACCGCCGGTCTTGTTTCCGAGGGTGCCCGCTTCGATGAGGCGCTGCATGAAGCCCGGCAGCGCGAGGGTGTCGTGGACTTCGTCTGGGGCGAGGTCGTGAATGTTGTCGACGATCGCGCGGTGAATGTCCCAGCCAACGAGGTCGACCGTGGCGAGCGGCGCCAGGGCGCGACCCGTGTAGGGACCGACGATGCGATCCATCAGCAGAGGTCCGTAACTCTCCGCGAGCTGCGCAACCTCGTTCAGCACCTTGAAGCCCACGCGGTTGCCAGCGAATCCGGGGGTGTCCGCGGTGCGAATGATGACTCGACCGAGCTCTCGGGTCGCCAAGCGCTCGACGAAGTCCACAATCGCCGGATCGGTCTTGTCCCCCGCGATGAGCTCGGTACCCACGATCACGTTCGGAGGATTGAAAAAGTGCAGCCCGAGGAAGTTCTTCTGGAAGGACTCGCTTCGCCCTTCGGCCAGCTTGTTGATCGACAGCCCCGACGTCACGGTCGTGACGATCGAGTCCGGGCGCCGGACCTTGTCGATCCTCTCGAAGTATTCGTTCTTGAGAGTGAGGTCCTCGGTGACCGCTTCGTAGATGAGATCGGCCTTCGAGACCGCTTCGTCGAAGTCTTCGCCGTAGGATCCGATCGCCGACCGATCGGCGACGGTGCCCGAGCGAACCTGCTTGATCGCCGCGTCCAAACCGGCCTGCGCCTTGTCCCGGGTGCGGGCCAAGAACGTGACTTTGGGGATCGCCGTCGTGAAAAGCGCCGCTCCGCCGTAGCCCATCGCCCCGTTGGCTCCGAGAACGACGACGTGCTCGATCTTCCGATCGCTCGTCATCTTGGTTGACCCCCGAGCGACAGGGGTGCCTGTGGTCGCAGCGAGCATGACTCCTCCGAATCGAGTTTGATGGACAATGCGTGGGACACGTGAGGGTGGTGTCGGTCGTTTACAGCTTTACAGCACGACGCACCGTGTCGATCTGCCAAGAAAAGGGGAAGCAGGTCAATAGCTAGCGGCAATCAGGCATTGAAGGCCGTTAACAAGTCACGTTTACAAGTAAACGAAACGTCGCTCGGAGGGCATCACAGCGTCAAACGCTGTCGATGCCAAAACTCCTCACCCATCACTGGCGAGAGAGCCTCGAGCCGGTCCTTCATCGCCCGCACCTTCCGAGCGACCACGGGGTCGCGTCCGGCAATCTCCGCGACTCGCTCAGGCTCCACCATCATGAAAGCGAACACCTCGGCCTTGTCCTCTTCCACCGCGCTCGTCGCGTATTGGCTGAGAAACCCGGGCAGGTCGCCGGTCAGATCGCCGGAGCGCGGATCGCGCATGGCGCGGCCGCCGTTTCCGTAGACGAACCAGTTATCGTTGAGCTTCGCCCAGCGATCGTCGCGCTTGACCTCCTGGTCGTCGGCGAAGTCTGCGAAGTGATAGACCTCGTGATGCACCAACCGGCGCAAGTACTCCTCGGGGGCGTCGACATCGAGCACTAGCGTGCTCAAGTAGTTCGGCATCGACGGGATCTCTCGATTGCTCTCGTAGAGATCGTCGCACAAGAGAACTCGGCGTAGCCGCGAGTCACGAAGGAAGGTCGTTGGGTACCGGCCGAGCTCCTCGCGAAGCAGCTTGCTCGCGACCATGACCTGCGCGCCCGTCGGTGGCCGAGCCGCCAGAACCCCGGTCGACAACGGCACTCGGAACGCGACCTGGGGACGAAGAATTTCGACGCCGTGCCCCGACTGAAGTGCCATGGCGTGAGCCGCGGCAGGCCCTTCGCTCGGGCAGAGCCACCCGCGCTCGGCCATGTCGGCTCGAATGCGTGAGTCCACCGCCTCGGTCTTGAGACGGATGAGCTCCTCTTCGTCGTAGAGACGCTGTGCGAGCAAGCCGAGCGCCGGCGTGATGATCAAAGCGGCAGCGACGGTCATCGTCATGAAACTGAGCTGAAACGGCAAATGTCGGGGCTTCAGCTTGATCACGACCCCATTAGTCTAGGGACGCCGGGCGTCTCCCGCCACCGTGCCCGCTCGGGTTTTTCTTCTGGTGCAGGTCGTTTCGACACTCTGCTAGGGGGCGGCCTGAGGCGGTACTAGGTCGGACAAAAGCCGCGCCGTGAACGTCGCCCGGAGGTAAAACCCGCGTGGAAGCGTTTGAAAGCTGGCTCCGTCTCGATCGAAGCCACGTCGTCGAGCGTGAGAATCGGCGGCTTTAGGTCGGATCTGGAGAAAACGACCGAGGTGGCCTCTGAGATCCTCGACGTCGCCGCGACCGATGGTGCCCGTGAGCTCCTCCCAGTCGAAACGGAGCGCGGCCTCTTCGGCTTCACTCGGACTCCACAAGAGTGAAGTGCCGACCCGCCGCTCGGAAACGGCGAGTGCCGGATCCGCTTGGACCGGAACCCACAGGACCCGCGCGAGCTTTCTTCTGACCCGTGACTGCTCCCACTCGAGATCCCCCACCTCGTCGAGCGCGATGGTGCAGACGAAGGTCGATTCCCGCGGCGTGCCGCGAGCGTCGAGAGGGAGAGTCTTGAGCTCGACCCCGAGCTCGACGAAGTCGGGCTCGTCGCGGGACCCCGCTGTCGCACCGAGGACTCGCTCGATGAGCGTGCCAACCCAACCCTTGTTGCGCCTAAAATCTTTCGGCACGTCGACGGAGAGCTCCTGGGCTAGCTCGCCCAGACTCTTGCCGCTCATCGCATCTGCGCGAGCGACGAGCTCGGCTTCGGTGTCAGGGGCCGTGGTCACCGGCCCAATCTTTCCCAGAGAACACCCGCCGCGCTAGGCTTCCGGTAGCGCAAATGAAGCTCCCGAGAGCGTTTCTGGCCAAAACGGCGTTCCCCTTCGGCGCTTGCGCCCTGCTGGCCGGTTGTTCCGGCAAAGAAGTCGTCGCCCCGAGTGAGCCGACCGCCGTCCCACCAGCGCCGGCGGCCCCGGAGACGGAGACGGAGACGGAGACGGAGACGGAGACGGAGACGGAGGCAGGCGCACCGGCCGGCGCTTCGACACTCGCTGAAACGAACGCCGCGGTCGTCATCTCCGAGAACCCGCCAGCGGACTCGCCACCCCGCGCGCGTCCCCAGACCCCGCGGCGACCCCGAGCCGAGCACCATTCGCCGCGTGTCTACGCCAAGACTCGGTTCGTTTGGGTTCGCCCGACTCCGAGCACTCGGCTCAGTTGGATCGGATTTCTGTGGGTGGGCGGCTCGGTGCCGCTCCGTGACGCGACACCTCGGCCCGGTCAAGGCTGCACGGGGAGTTGGTACGCCGTGGAGCCGAGAGGCTTCGTCTGCGTCGACGGAGAAAACGCCACCACCGACAAGAAGGATCCCGTGCTGGCGAAGCTCAGAAACTTCGCGCCACGCCTCGATACGCCGTGGCCGCATCGCTACGGCGAGTCGCAGGGCTTGCACCGACGAATGAGCCCGCCGGATCCCGAGCTCACGCTTCTACCTACCCTGCCGAGGACGCTTCGAGAGGGACGAAAAGAAATCAAACCGAAGTCCACGGTCGCGTGGTCGCACGAAGTCGAGCTTGATGGTCGGTCGTGGCTGCTGACAGCGGACTACGTCTGGGTCCCCAAAAAACGTGTCGAGGCGTACGAGAAGGTCACGTTTCGAGGCGTCGAGCTCGGTCGCGACGCCTCGCTCCCGCTCGCGTTTTTTCGCGGTGAAGGCCGATCGAAATACCGGCGCGTGCCTGGAGGCATCGAGAAAACCGACGAAAAGTTCGAACGGCTGAGCTGGGTCGAGCTCACTGGGGTCGAGACCGCGATCGACGGGCGAAGGTTTCTAGAGACTCGTGACGCGGGAGGGTGGATCGCCGCCGACGACGCCGTAGTCCCCGAGGCCGCGACGAGCGCGCCGCGATTCGTCTCGGCAGACGTCGCCGCGCCGGACAAGGCCCGCACTTGGCTCGAAGTCAGCATCTACGGCGGCTGGCTCATCGCCTACGAGGGCATCGAGCCCGTGTACACGACGCTGATTTCACCCGGCCGCGGCGGCATGCCCGAGCGAGGGAAACCGCCCATCGACACCGCGTCCACCCCCGTCGGGACGTTCCGGATCACCGGAAAGTTCGCGACCGCGACGATGGTAGCGCCTTACGAGTTCATCCACTCCGACGTACCGTGGACGCAGAACTTCACATCGCACCACGCACTGCACTCGGCCTACTGGCACGACGATTGGGGCGACAAGAAGAGCGCCGGGTGCATCAACGTGTCCCCCATCGACGGGAAATGGCTCTACGAGTTCACCGGCCCGCGCGTGCCCGCGGGTTGGCACGGCGTGCGTTGGGTTCCGAAGGAAGAATCCGCGACCACCCTCGTCGTCCATCGATAGCGCTACCGAGCGGTTTCGTCCGCGGGCTCTACTTTCGAAGCTACGGGAATGGTCCCGTCAGCCGCCCGGTTCTCGGCGAGACGCATCTTGCGCCTCTGGAGCCAGGTGCTCACCACGACGATGACCACCGACGCCCCCGTCAAGAGCAGCAGGTTGGCCTCGATGAACACTCGGACGACGGTGATGGGTCCCTCGAACTGACTGCCAAAAACCCGAACGATGGAAACCCACATGAACGTGCCGGCCAGATTCACTACGACGAACAGGACGCGGTTCATCTTCGATACGCCGGCGAGCAAGCACACGAATGCGCCGGGCGCGAAGAAGAGCGTCGGGATCGCCCACCTCCCGAACACCTTCTCGCCCCAATCGACGAGCCGGCCAAGGCGCTTTCCGGCCCGACGTTTCATCCACTCGACGGCGTCTTGACCGAACTCTCGACCCACTTGATACATGAAGGGATCGATGGCGAAGAGCCGACCGATGGCGACCAAGTAGAACGGCAAGGCATCGAGGCTCGGCGACGCCAGCACCATGTGCCGCCAAAGGGGCGACATGCCGACGAGCAGTAGCGGCTCCCTCACCAACAGGGTCGGACTGAATGCCGATCCGATGACGTGCAAAACGAAGAACGCACCGACCGGCGCCAACAGCAACATCAGCCGACGACGCCGACGACGTTGCGCGCGGGGGTCGAAGGCGTCGAAGCTGCTCATCGGCTCATCTTCATGGGGCCATGAGAGCCGGCGGACCAGCCCCATGCGGGCAATCGAGCGGGCAATCGAGCGGGTAGTCGAGCCGGTGGTCGTGCAAGCCCCGACACCTAACGCCGGCTACCGAACACGTCGGTCATGTCCTCGGTCGTGGTTCTGCTCGTTTCGGGGGAAACGGCCTTGGGGCGGGGTTTCGGGCGGGCTTTTTGGCGGCGCGATCCGGAGGGCGACGAGTTCGGCCTCGTCGAGGAACATGTTGACGAACGCCTCGTCCGAAGCGTGCTCCGCGCGAATCGTTTTGACCGCGACGAAATTCTCGAAGCCGCGACTCCCCTTGAGCCGCGCCACCCACACGCTCGCCATGCCACCCGTGGCGATCGGGCAACCGAGCTCGTAGCGATCCAGCCAGTTACCGGGCTCGAGCTGCGACATCGGCAGAGGCGGTTCCGACAAGGCGATTCGTCATTGTCGCTCGACGAGAACGGGGGTGCAAACGACCGACAGCGGGGTCTTGCACGACGACGCCGAGCCTCTTCAGCTCGAAAAGCATTCCGACGGGCTGAGCTACTAAGCGGGCTCGTAGCCGAGGTTCGGCCGAAGCCAACGCTCCACGACGTCCACCTTCATGCCGGTGCGCTTCGCGTAGCTTTCGACTTGATCGCGACCGATGCGACCAATGCCGAAGTAACGGGCCTCGGGATGCGCCAGGTAGATCCCGCTCACACTCGCCGCCGGGGTCATCGCGAAGTGCTCGGTCAAGTCGATCCCCAGCGCCGGCGCGTCGAGCAGCTCGAACAGCTTTTTCTTCTCCGTATGGTCGGGACACGCCGGATAACCAAACGCGGGCCGAATCCCTCGATAGTTCTCTCCGATGAAGTCCTCGACGCTCAGGTCCTCGCCTTCGCCGTAGCCCCAATCGCGGCGGGCGCGTTCATGCAGTAGCTCGGCGAACGCCTCCGCGAGGCGATCGGCTAGCGCCTTGATCATGATGGCGTGATAGTCGTCGTTCGCTTCCTCGAAACGTGTTGCCGCCTCTTCTGCGCCGATACCGGCGGTCACGGCAAACGCGCCGACGTAGTCTTTCGCACCGCTTTCGACCGGAGCGACGAAATCCGCGAGGCTCGCATTTTTTTCCCCGTTCTTCTTCGCTTGCTGCTGTCTCAGCATGCAGAACCTCGTCTGCTCGGTGGCGCGAGATTCGTCGGTGTACAAGACAAGGTCGTCGCCTTCACTCGCCGCCGGCCAGAACCCGTACACGGCATTGGCGCGGACGAGCTTCTCGTCGATCGCTCGACGCAGGAGTTTTTTGCCGTGATCGAAGAGCTCGCGCGCCGCTTCACCGTACTTGGCGTGCCGGAGGATGTCGGGGTACTTGCCCTTCAGCTCCCAGGCCGTGAAGAAGAACGTCCAGTCGATGTACTTCGAGATTTCTTCGATCGAAAAGTCCTCGAGAGTCTTCCGCCCGATGAACGCCGGCGTCGCCAGATCGTCGAACGACAGCGCGGCGCGGTTCTCCACCGCTTCGGCGTATTTCAAGAGCGGCCGCTTTTGTTTGTCCTGGTGAAGTTTTCGGAGCCGGTCCTGCTCGAGTGAAGTTTCTCGCGCGAGCACCTTCTTCTTGTCCCCATCCAAAAGCTGGCTCACGACTCCGACGGCGCGGCTCGCATCGTGTACGTGCACGGTCGGCTGCTCGAACTTGGGGGCGATCTTGACGGCGGTGTGCTGGCGGCTCGTCGTGGCGCCGCCGATCAAAAGCGGCAGTTCGATGCCTCGGCGCTGCATCTCGCTCGCGACGTAGACCATCTCGTCGAGACTCGGTGTGATGAGGCCGCTCAACCCGATCATGTCCGCGCCCTGCTCGAGCGCCGTGTCGAGGATCTTGTCGCACGGCGCCATGACACCCAAGTCGATCACCTCGTAGTTGTTGCAGCGCAGCACTACGCCGACGATGTTCTTGCCGATGTCGTGCACGTCGCCCTTTACGGTGGCCATCACGATTTTGCCCTGCGCCCTGCCGCCGCCGAGCATGCGTTTTTCCTCCTCCATGAACGGCTCGAGGTGCGCGACGCCCTGCTTCATCACCCGCGCGCTCTTGACGACCTGGGGGAGAAACATTTTCCCCGCGCCGAACAAGTCTCCGACGATTTTCATGCCATCCATCATCGGGCCCTCGATCACCGCGAGAGGCCGCGGCAGCTTCTGGCGGGCCTCCTCGACGTCTTCGACGATGAAATCCACGATGCCTTTGACGAGGGCATGACTGATGCGCTTCTCGACCGGGGCATCGCGCCACGACAGGTCGACCTCGCGCTTTTTTCCTTTGCCTCTCACCTGCTCGGCGTAGTCGACGAGGCGCTCGGTCGCGTCCGGGCGTCGATTGAAGATCACGTCCTCGACCTGCTCGAGCAGCTCCTTCGGGACCTCTTCGTAAACGGCGAGCTGACCGGCGTTGACGATCCCCATGTCCATTCCCGCTCTGATCGCGTGGAACAAAAATGCCGAATGCATCGCTTCACGGACAACGTCGTTGCCGCGGAAGGAGAAGCTCAGGTTGCTGACGCCGCCACTGACCCGTGCCCCGGGTAGCTTCTCTTTGATGAGCTTGGTGGCCTCGAGGAAGCTCACGGCGAATCCGTTGTGCTCTTCAATCCCCGTGGCGATGGCGAGAATGTTCGGATCGAAAATGATGTCCTGAGGGTCGAATCCGACCTTCTGGGTCAAGAGTTCGTAGGCGCGTTTGCAGATTTCGAACTTACGCTCGGTGCTTTCTGCCTGGCCAGACTCGTCGAAAGCCATGACGACGACGCCCGCACCGTAGCTCTGGATCTTGCGGGCCTTCTCGAGAAAATCCTCCTCGCCTTCCTTCAGGCTGATCGAGTTGACGATGGCTTTTCCTTGGACGCACTTGAGACCGGCCTCGATGACGGACCATTTGCTGCTGTCCACCATGATCGGCACACGAGCAATTTCCGGCTCGGTGGCGATGAGGTTGAGAAACGTCGTCATCGCGCGCTCCGAATCGAGCATGCCCTCGTCCATGTTGACGTCGATGATGTTCGCGCCGCCCCTCACCTGTTCGAGGGCCACTTCGAGCGCCGTGGCGTAGTCCTCCTCTTTGATGAGCCGGGCGAACTTGCGAGAGCCAGCGACGTTCGTGCGCTCTCCGATCATGATGTAGTTGCTCTCCGCTCCGATCGTCAGCGTCTCGAGGCCGCTGAACCGAGCCACTGGCTCGTCGAAGGACGGCACCTCGCGAGGACGCAGCGATTTCACTGCCTCGGCGATGGCACGGATGTGGTCCGGCGTCGTGCCGCAGCAACCGCCCACCATGTTGGTAAAGCCGCTCGACGTGAACTCCGCGAGGAGCTCCGCCGTCATACGCGGGACCTCGTCGTACTCCCCCATCGCGTTGGGCAGCCCAGCGTTGGGGTAACAAGTGGTGAGCACCGGCGCGATTTTGCTGAGCTCTTCGATGTAGGGCCGCATGTCCCTCGCGCCCAGGGCGCAGTTGAGCCCGATGCTGAGGGGTGACACGTGCGCCACGGATCGCCAGAACGCGTCCAGCGTTTGCCCCGACAAGGTCCGACCACTCTTGTCGGTGATGGTGCCGCTGATCATCACCGGAATTTCGACGCCGCGATCGGCGAACACGTCGCCAATGGCGACGAGCGCCGCCTTCGCGTTGAGGGTGTCGAAGATGGTCTCGACGAGCAGCAAATCGACACCACCCTCGAGCAGCGCGCTCACCTGCTCGACGTAGGCCGCGCGAACGATGTCGAAGGTCACATCGCGATAGGCGCCGTCGTTGACATCAGGCGAGATGCTGAGAGTCTTGTTGGTCGGGCCGAGAGCGCCGGCGACAAAGCGGGGCTTTTCAGGGGTCTGTTCGGTCCAATGCAGCGCGGACGCCTTGGCGATCCTCGCCGCCTGCACGTTGAGATCGGTCACGACGGACTCGAGGCCGTAGTCGGCTTGAGCGATCGATGTCCCGCTGAAAGTGTTGGTCTCGACGATGTCGGCGCCCGCCTCGAAGTAGGCGTCGTGAAAACCCCGAATGATGTCCGGCTGGGTGAGCACGAGCAGATCGTTGTTCCCCTTGAGGTCTTTCGGGTGGCTCTTGAACCGGTCACCACGGAAGTCGGCTTCGCTCGGCCCGCACTGCTGAACCATCGTGCCCATCGCCCCATCGAGCACGAGCACGCGGTCTCGGGTCAGCTTCCTAATCGAGGTCTCTATTTCCGACGCCATGATTACGAGGATCTCCTTGCAAAAGCGGTGATGACCTCGAAGTACGGCTTGCGCCGTTCTCGAGACGTCACCTCACAAAACTCCACGTCGAGAGCGGCACCTGCGATCCATCCAGTGAGGGCGCCGAGCGAAAAGCCGGGCTGCAGGTGGCTGTACTGCGCCGTGATCTCGCGATGGGCGTGTTCCTTGAGCGTCACCAAGCTCAGTCGGCCTCCCGGTCTCAGCACGCGGGCGGCCTCTTCGACGGCGCGGGCGGGCGCGGGGGAATACGTGAGCACGTGATGCATGATCACCTCGTCGAACGCGCCGTCATCGGATGGGAGTTCCTGCATGTCGCCCACTCGATATTTCACGTGCGAAAAATGGTCGAGTCGTTTCTTTGCGGCGGAGATCATTCGCTCGCTTCGATCGACGCACGTCACCGTCTTCGCTCTTGGCGCGAAGAGCTGCGTAATCGCGCCGTCGCCGGATCCGACGTCGAGCACGTCGCCCAATCGCACGAAACCGAGCAGGCCCCGCGCGGTCGCTTCCCACGTTCGCCCCGGCGAATAGTGGCGCTCCATTTGACCCGCCACCGTGTCGGGCCATGAGGTCGCGCCATCGCGAGCGTGCAACAGCTCGTCACAGCGTCGACCGTCTTCCTCGAGCACGGGATCGACGACGTCGCTTTCCAGCAGCGACCAGAGCTTGCGGGCCTGCTCGGGCATGACGCCGTCGCTCGCGGTGTAGAAGGTCGACGCTCCGACCCGGCGGTCACGAAGGATCCCGGCGTCGCGGAGCTTGCCCAGGTGCGTCGATACTCGCGACTGCGCGAGCCCAGTGATGCTCACGAGCTCCGCCACCGCCAGCTCTTCTCGCGACAGGAGCGCCATCAGCCGCACCCGCGAGGGATCGCCAAACAGGTGAAGAACATCCAGGGCAGCGTCGAGCCCAGCCATCCAGAAACTATAATCCGTTTATCCTGATAGACAGATAGAAATCTCCGCCGCGAGCCTTCTACTGCCAATAACAACGTTATTACAGACACTTACACCATCGCAAAAATGTGCCTTCCAGCACGGCCTCCGATCCGAGCGATGATGAGCGCCCTCGAATGGCGACGCTCGACGAGTCGGTGGTGGTGGTGACCGGTGGGGCCGGGTTCATCGGTTCGCACCTGGTTTCGGGCTTGCTGAAAGCCGGCGTGGCGCGCGTGCTCGTGCTCGACAGCTTGCGTTATGGCGATCCGGCCAACCTCGCCGACTCGGACCGCGTCGAGGTCGTCGAGCACTGTTTTGGCTCGAAAGACGACGCGGCCCTCGCTCGGCACCTCGACGGCGCCGATGTGGTCTTTCACCTGGCCGCCGAGAAGCACAACCAGTCGAAGGACTCTCCGGCAGCCGTCATGGACGCCAACATCAAGGGCACCCACGCGCTGTTCGCCGCCGCCGCCGAGTCGAAGGTTCGCCGCGTTGTTTTCTCCAGCTCGCTCTACGCCTACGGCCGGACGAACGGCGGGCCCTACGTCGAGACCGAAGTCCCCGAGCCGAGGACCGTGTACGGCATCAGCAAGCTCGCCGGCGAGCACTTGCTTTGGCACCTCGCCCAGAACGGGCTCGAAGCGAACGTGCTTCGCTACCTGTTCGTCTACGGTCCGAAGCAGTTCGCCGGCATGGGATACAAGTCGGTCATCATCAAGAACTTCGAGCGACTGCGGGCGGGTCTGCCTCCCACGGTCTACGGCGACGGACGGCAGTCGCTCGACTACGTGTATGTGGACGACGTCGTAGAGGCCACGATGCTGGCGGCCACCGCAGAGCGCACGGGGCTCACCCTCAACGTCGGCTCGGGGCGCAAGACGACGGTGAACGAGCTGCTCGACGTGATGATCGACGTGAGCGGAAAAAAGGCGAAGAAGTGCAGCGAGCCTGCGGACTGGACTGCCGGAAGCTCGCGCGTCGGCGACGTTCGGCGAATCGAAGAGCAGCTGGGTTGGCGCGCGACGACGCCGCTCGAGAGCGGCCTCGCTCGAACCTGGGCCTGGATGAACGGAAACGGCTGAACGCCGAGCTTCCCTCGCCCCGCTCAGTCCTTCTGTTGATGCCGGGCGGGGCTGTCGACCTCGCGCCCCGCCAACGCCTCCTCGGCGTCGAGACAGAGCAGCCGCACGCGCCCGGTAGCGACTACACGATTTTCCTCGTCGCGGATCGTGGCGCTCCAGACGTGGGTTTTTCTTCCCCGAGTCAGTGGTGTCGCCTCTCCCCGAAGGGTGCCGGAGCGCACGGCGCGGATGAAGCTGGTGTTGTTCTCGAGGCCGACGACGTTCTGTCCGCGCGGCGCGGCGGCCAGGGCGGCCCCCACCGAGCACATGGACTCGATGACGCCGCAGTGAACCCCGCCGTGCACTATTCCGTATGGTTGCCGGTGTTTGTCCTCGACTTCCCACTCGACCTCCACGCGGTCCCCGCTAGCGCTGACGAAGCGCACCCCCATTTCCCGGAGCCATCCCCGGCCGTGGAAATTGAGCTTATCTGCGTCGTTGGAGTCGGTCATCGGGTCCTCGGGGCGTTTATCTAGCCTCTTCGGGGGGCCGGTTGACAGGTTACGTTACGTCAACCATGGATCCTCCCATGGAATCCGCCCTCAAAGAGCAACTGGAACAAACGGTCAAGAGCGACAAGGTCGTGCTGTTCATGAAAGGTACGCGCATGGCGCCCCAGTGCGGGTTCTCTGCGAAGGTGGTCAGCCTGCTCGAGGAGTTCATTTCGGAATACACGACGGTGAACGTGCTCGAGGATCCGTCGGTGCGTCAGGGCATCAAGGAGTACTCGTCGTGGCCGACGGTGCCGCAGCTCTACATCGACGGTGAATTCGTCGGCGGCTGCGACATCATCACCGAAATGTTTGCCAACGGCGATCTCGAAAAGAAGCTCGGGGCTGAGCCCGTCGAAATCGAGCCTCCGAAGATCGAGCTGAGTGACACGGCTGCCGGCGCGCTCGAAGGGGCACTTCAGGGAGACAGCGAGTTCATCCGCCTCGAAATCGACGCCCAGTTCAACAACGACCTCAGCGTCGGCCCGAGCAACCCCAGCGACATGCGCGTGGAAAGCAACGGCCTCACCATCGTGCTCAGTCGCACCAGCGCCAGGCGCGCCAACGGCGTCAAAATCGACTTCGTGAAGACGCCGCAGGGGCCGGCGTTCAAGATCGACAATCCGAACGAGCCGCCCAAAGTCCGTCAGATGATGGCCACGGAGCTCCAAGAAAAGCTGAGCGCCGGCAAGGAACTCGAACTCTACGACGTGCGAACGCCCGAGGAGCGGGAAAAAGCCAAGATCACAGGCGCCCGCCACCTCGACGAGGCCGCGTCCACGCGGATCGAGGGTCTCGACAAGGAAACCCCGTTGATTTTCCACTGCCACCATGGCGGACGCAGCCAGGCGGCGGCGGAGCACTTTCTCTCGGTCGGTTTCAAGAACGTGTACAACCTGGTCGGCGGCATCGACGCTTGGTCGACCGAGGTCGACGACACCGTCCCGCGCTACTGAGCAAACGTTGCTCGTTGCGCTCGGTGCCAGGGCCCGGGGTATCCTCTTGTCATCATGACTCCGGGTGAAAAGAACGTCGTCAAGTCGCTTATCGCCGTCGCTTGGGTGGACGGAACCGTCGAAGATTCCGAGAGCAAGGTCATCGACGCGATGCTGCAAGGGTTCGACGCCAACGACGGCGAGTCGACCGAGCTTCGCGACTGGGCAAAAGAGAAGCGCAGCCTCGATGACATTCCGCTGAGTGACCTCAACGCCGAAGAGAAAGAGCTACTGCTCGGCAACGCGGCATTGCTCACACGCGCCGACGAGAACGAAGCAGACGCGGAAAAGAAGTTGCTCGGTGATCTGGCTCTCCTTCTGGGCTACAGCAACGACGAGCGCGACAAGATCGTGGAAGACAGCAAGAGCGGCGCGCTTCAGCTCAAGAGCAGCGCGCTCATCCCCGACCGACCGCCGCCGCCGAGTCTGCGCAAGTAACTCTGACTCTACTCAGCCGCTCGCCTGAGCCGCGCGCGTTCTCACCCGCGCCCCCGCGGTAGCAAGGCAGGGGCCCGCCCTTCGCTGCCGTCCACACCGCGACGAAGCACGATGTTTCTCCCGGCGGCCCGTCCATCGGCGTGGGCTTCGTTGCGGCGCTTGCCGGTGTGGCGGGTGGTTCGAACGTAGGGGTGTCTCCGGCGAAAGAAGCCTCGCAGTTCGGCGTCTCCTACCCAAAGCAATCCTTGCTCTTTGCTCTTGATGCGTTGGGCGTCGAGCTTCTCGCGAAAGCCGGTCATGACCCCGGCGAGGAAGCTCCTGCGGTCGCGGTTCGACCGCGTACGCGTTTCCTTCTTGTACTCGCGCCACAGTCGATCCGCCGTGGCACACAAGAACGAGTGAACGTATTCGGCAATGTCGAGATTCTCGCCGGCCCCGCAGATCTCGAGCACGCTTCCTCGTTTTCCCTCGAGTGGTCGCCAAACGGGAACCCAGATGGCTTCGACGAAGAAGTGGTCGCCAACGATGACCGCCAGCACGCGGGCCCACTCCTCGACGCGACCGGTGGGTTTCCCGAGATGTCGAAAACCGTAGTCGTTGCGCGCGCCATCGGTCACCGACTCGATGTTGTGCTTGAGCATGAGCCGCTGGGCGGCGTTCATGGCGGATTGCGCCTCGTTCAAATTCGGGCTCTCGGCGAGGGCCAGGAGCTTCGAGATCCGTTCGAGCATGCGCGTGCGATGGTCGTCGACTGGCGCCGCCGCCGGCACCCCCGTCGCGCGCGCATCGAACCCGCGCTCGGCGCACACCCGGCGGAACTCGGGTCCGTGGGCGGACTCGTCGCGGCATTCGAGGACCTCGTCGACGAACTGGTGCGCCATTTCGTGTTTGAGCACCTCGACGACGACACCCCAGCCGTGTTCGAGAAGGGCGACCCGAGAGATTTCGAGCGTGCGAGTTTCGTGCGACCACTGCCCGAACCTCGCGGTCGTGTCGGCGAGCTCGATCACAGGTCGCCGCAAGCGCTCGCGGAAAAACGTGGCGTTGAGCTCTTCGTACTGTCCCCGGAGCGCGCGGACGAGCGCGCGTTCGAGATCGGCGGTGAGCTGTTCGCTATCGCGGTCTGGGCGCGCGCCCGCCATCAACCTTCGAGGTGACAGATGACGGTTGCCGTGAACTCTCGCGCCGGCGATCCACGGAACGTGACCACGTCCGCACTCTTTTTTGGCTCGATCACGACGGTGATTTTATCGGGGTTCACGTCGGTGCTGACGTCGCACCGCGAACGCTTCTTGCAGTCGTTGTCGATGTGCACGACGTGATCGTAACCGACGCCGTAGACGGCCTGAGCGGTGAATGAGATGCACTCGGGGTTCTGGTGAGGCTTCTTGTCGCCGTCCATGGGGCGGAGCTCGAAATCCCCCGCACCTACTTCGGCGCCGGCGACGGTTGGCACCGCCATCCCGAGGGCGAGCAGCAGCACAGATCCACGTTTCATCCCCACCAATGTGGGCACTCGGACCGCCGCTGGCAAGCTCTGGCGCAAGAAACGGTCGGAGAGCCGCGAGTGGGCGCGCGCCCGGCCTTGTGCCCGACAGTCGATGTGTTCGATGCTCCGGTCGAGTCACGATGTCCAAAGACGATTTTGCCTCCCTCATGGAGGGTGACCCGACGAGCGGAGGGCGAGCCGGCAAACGGCTCAACAACGGCGAGGTGATCCAGGGCACGATCCTGCAAATCAGCGCCGACAGCGTCTTCGTGGACGTCGGGGCGCGTCGTGAGGCACGCATCGACCGCGCCGAGCTCGCCGACGCGAGCGGGAAGGTTCGCGTGGCCGTCGGCGACCGCGTCACCGCCACGGTGGCGGACGCGGACGCCGACGACGGTCCGCTTCTCGTCACCGCCCTCGGTAAACACGGGGCCGATTCTGCGGCGCTTCAGGCCGCGTACGACGCTGGCCTCCCCGTGGACGGGACGATCAGCAAGGCCGTCAAAGGGGGAGTCGAAGTCGAGGTGGGCGGCGTGCGCGCCTTTTGCCCGGCGTCGCATCTCGACGTCGGCTCGGTCGGCAATCTCGACGAGTTCGTCGGCGCCAACCATCGATTTCGCGTGCTCGAGATCAAAGACGGCGGCCGGTCGATCATCGTCTCTCGCCGAGCCGAGCTCGAAGCCGAGCGCGGGAACCGAGGTCGCGAACTCTTGGAGACTCTGCGGGAAGGCATGGACGTCGAGGGAACCGTCACCACGGTTCAGAAGTACGGTGCGTTCGTCGATCTCGGAGGACTCGAGGGGCTGATTCACATCTCCGAGCTGACGAGCGGCCGTGTCGATCGAGTAGAGGATGTCGTCAGCGCTGGCGATCGAGTCGGCGTTCGAGTGCTCGGTATCGAACCCAGTGACAAGGGAGCCCGGGTTCGGCTCAGCATGCGCGACCGGGCCACGGAAAAGAAAGCACCGGCACCGAAACCCGACGAGGTTTTGTCGGCCAAGGTCACCAAGCTCGCCCCGTTCGGAGTGTTCGTCCAGACGAAACGTGGAGAGGGTCTCGTGCCGATGCGCGAGCTGGGGCTGCCGCCAGGAAGCGACCATCGTCGCCACTTCGAGGTCGGGAAAGAAATTCGCGTGGTGCTCGCTCGACGTGAATCGAGCAGCGGCAAGCTCACCTTCAGCGCCACCAAGGTCGAAGACGTCGAAGAGCGACAGAACTACGCCAAGTTCGCCGAAGGCGGCGCCAGCACGAGCAAAGAGGGTCTCGGTAGCCTGGGGGACGTCTTTCGCAAAAAACTCGGCCTGCCGCCGGCACAACCGGAACCAGAACCAGCTCCCCCGCCGAGCGTGCCCACGGCAGAAAGCGCCTCCGAGGCGGCCCAGGTCGAACGGGACACCTCGCCGCTCCCAGCGCCGCCGGCGAATGCTCCGCGGCTCGGTAAGATCACCGGCCCCGAGCCGGTGATAACCCCCGCCTCTCGCGCCGCAGCTCCGGGGGAAGACACGACGACGTCGAAGCCGAAGCCGAAGCCGAAGACGCAGGCGGAATCCAAGGCCGAACGCTTCGGTGTCGTTCGCCGCCGTCAGAAGAGCTGAGTGCGGTAGATTCGGCCTCGTGAATCGAAGCCTCACCGTCCTCGCTGTCGTGCTCGCCGCGCTCTTGGCCTGCAAAGGAAAAAACAAATCGCCGGAGAAGGTGCTCGGCGCTGCACCCGAGGGCGCCCATGCGTGCCAGGTGAGCGATTTTGCCGATTGCGACAAACAATGCCGGGCCGGGCACGCGGGCAGCTGCAACACGCTGGGCGAGGCCTACGAATACGGCAAGGGAACGACCAAGAGCCCTGAAGCCGCGACACAGTCCTATCAGCGCGCCTGCGATCTCGGCAGCATGCCGGGCTGCAGCAACCTCGGCACGATGTACCTGGCGGGAAGCGGTGTCGGAAAGGACGTGCCGCGCGCCCTCGGACTTTTCGAGAAGGCCTGCGCGGGCGGTCGCCCGCCGGCGTGCTTCAACGTCGGCGTCGTGAACGAAAAACAGCTGACCCCCCCAAAACCGAAGGTCGCCGCGGAGTTCTACGAAAAGGCCTGCGACGCGAAGTACTTCAAGGCGTGCACCAACCTCGGCTCGCTGTACCTCCAGGGCGTCGGCGTCGCCAAAAACCCCACCAAGGCGCGCCGCCTCTACAAAAGAGCCTGCGACGGCGGGGACGAGGTCGCCTGCCCGGCGGCCAACCGGTAGGCGGGCCGGATCGCCGTCCGTCGTCAGTGCTAGAATCGACCACATGACTTCGCTTCGGCACCTCCCTACCCTGCTTCTCTCGCTCACGTTCTTCGGCTGCTCGGATAGCGCTAAAAACGACGCCGCGACCGGAGGCTCGGGCGGCACCGCAGGCCAAGGTCAAGCGGGCGCGGCCGGATCGTCGATGGCTGGTGCCGGCGGCGGCGCGGGAAGCGGCGGCAGCATGCCGGCGTGGGGTCCGGGCACCGCGCTCGACTCGATCGGCGATGGCGCGCCGCGCGGCTTACTCGATCTCCGAGGCTTGATCCACGCCCACTCGCCCTACTCTCACGATGCGTGCGACGGCGAGCCGCGCGACCCGAACGGCGACATCAACGCGGAGTGCTTCGAGGATCTGCGCCGCGACATGTGCCTCGTCCGTCATGATTTCATTTTCTTCACCGATCACCGAGACAGCTTCTCGGACACCGAGTTCCCCGAGGTTCTGCTCTACCGTAGCGACCGGGGCGACGAGCTCGTGATGCGCGGGGGCAATCCCGTGGCAAACCGTGCCGCGTGCTCGGACGGAAACGCGTTGATGGTCATGGCAGGAATGGAGGCGACGTTCTCCACCCCGATCGGGCTCGAGCGGCACGTCTCGAGCGATCTCGCCGAGCGCTCGAGCATCTACGGAGCCGTGCAGCGGCAAGATCCTGGCGCGGCCGCCGCGATCCAGTCGATGCACGACGCTGGCGCGCTCGTGATTACCGCGCACACCGAAAGTTGGACGCCCGACGACATTCTCAATACGCCGCTCGACGGCTTCGAGATGTACAACCTTCACGCGAACTTCTTCCTCGACGAGGCGTTCGAGGCCGCCATCGGGCTGCTCGCGTTATTGCCGACGCCCGAAGAGCTCCCACACTCCGACCTGATCTTCTTGCCCATCCACCGGGAAGATCCGCTCTACCGAGACACTTGGGGCACGGTCCTCGCGCGGGGCGGCAGGTACTTCACGACCTTCGGCACCGACTCGCACCGAAACGTGTTCCCGCAGCTCTTGCCGGACAACGAACGGGTCGACAGCTACCGGCGCATGATGAGCTGGTTCTCGAATCACCTTTTGGTGCGCCCGGAGGCCGACGGTAGCTGGGACGACTCACACTTGAAGGAGGCCGCCGGCGCGGCACGCCTCTACGGTGTCTTCGAGTATCTCGGCTTCGCCGAAGGGTTCGACTTTCACGCCACCGACGGGATGAACGTCGTCGAAATGGGCGGCGAAGCCCAGGTCGGCATGAACATCGAGCTGGCCGCACCGACGATTCGTGGTCTCGATCCCGACGCCGAGCAACCAACCATCACCGTTCGCCTGCTCAAGGCCGTGGAAGGTGGCTGGTCCGAAGTCGAATCGAGCGAGTCCCGCATCAGCGTCGCCCTCACCGAGCCCGGCGCCTATCGTGCCGACATCCGCATGGTGCCGAGGCACCTCCGCGAGTTTCTGAAAAATTTCAGCGACCTCGCCGACAACGAATTTCCCTGGATCTACTCCAACGCGATCTACGTCGTTCCCTAGGGGGCGCTCAGAGAACCTCGACCGACCCGATCGGGTACCACCCCGCGGGGTCGCGGCCCGAAATAGCGAGTCGAACGACCGGAGACGCGGTCGCTGGATCGATCACACCCACGGCGAGCTCGTGAATGCCCAACGACAGCGGGCCCACCGTGCCGGACACGGTGAGCGAGTGAAGCCCTGGCATCTTTCCGCGAATGCTCTCCCCGGTGCGAACGACGACTTCGGTCTGGCCCTGCTTCAAGAGGAGCGCGATCTCGTGGCCGTAGTAGCTCGGCGCCACGCCGACGTTGTCGAGCTCGATTCGAGCAGCGATCGTGCCACCAGAAGAAACGTTCTCGTCGTGCTCGATCTCACGGATGACGAGCCGATATCCGAGGCGGCGAATCATGTCCTGGTACGACGTCAGCCACGCTGTCGGCATCGGCGTGGACTTGATGTGAACCATGCTCGCGTGGTTGTCGAGCGCCCACTGAAACGCAAGCGGGCCGACGCCGACGCCCCACCCGCTCGGGGTCCCACAGGTCTCGAGATTGATGGGGCCGGTTTTCCAAGCCTCCTCCGCGCTGTCGAGGGGGATCCAGACCGGATAACCATCCTCCATGTGGTTCCAACCCGCGCCGTAGTCGCCCCAGCAATCGAAGAACAGCCCGACACCGCGGCCAACGGCGTACGCCGCCGCTTGGGGATCCGCGCCCGAAGGTCGGTCGGCGCTGATGCCGGCGACGAGCGGGTGACTCGGGAACGCGGCCACGTGCCAATCGACGACGGCGTTGATGTCCGTGGTGGCAGGTAGGAGCACGTTCGGGTTCGTGATCGACGTGGAGATGTGCCACTCGCCGTACATGCCCCAAAAAGAAACGTCGATGTAACCGACGTCGGGGTTCGAATCGTAGCGAGCGCCCAGGGCGCCGATGGCGTTTTGCACCGCCGTCTTCACTAGAGAGTCTTGCAGGTGTGGCACCCACACGGGCGTGTTTTGGCCCTCCATCGCCGCCATGGTTCCGGCGGCGCCGGCGTTTCTGAGCCAATCCGGCCCCCCGCGAAACGGCGTGAACGGCATGATTCGGAACGACAGCTTCTGATTCGACTGGCGAGCGGCCGCGATGTCGGCGTCGATGCGCGAAAAGTCGTAGCTACCGGAGGACGGCTCGAAGTCTCGCCACTCGTAGCGGTGATAAAAGTCGGTGGTCGGCACCCCGTTTGGGATGTTGCCGTCAAGGGCCGCGGGCACGCCGAAGGTTCGGTGACCGATGCCCGGGTTCGCGAGCAAGTCGTCGATCTCGGTCGGGGTGACGACGACGGTCGCGCCGCCGAGGCCCGCACCACCACCGGAGCCGGAAACGCCGCCGGCGCCTCCAGCTCCCGACGAGCCACCGGTGGAAGGACCACCTCCAGTGCTCGTCCCGCCGCTACCCGATGCGCCACCCGAGCCCGAAGCACCACCGGTAGCGGGACCACCACCTGTGCCGGACGTTCCGCCCGTCGACGCGCCGCCGCTGCCAGAACTGCCCCCGGTCGACATCGCGCCGCCAGTGGCGAGTCCTCCGGTGGCGCCCGTGCCGCCACCGCCCCCCTCGCTTCCGCCCTCCTCGCCTCCCGCGCCGCCGAACGCCGATGGTCCGCCGCCGCCGGCGTCGCTGCAACCGCCGAGCACGAGCAGCACCGTGGCGACACCCAACGCGGCAACCCTCATCGGCAACCCCATACGGGACCCGACGTCGCGGCGCCCGGTCGAAGGTAGGCCATCGGGCGATACCGCCGTCGCCGGAGAAATTTCTCGCCGAGTCGGACCTTACGTCTGCGAACGGATCTCGCAAGAAAACGTAATGATTCCAGGCCTTCCGGCGCACAAGAGCTGTTTTTTGGCTGATTGCGCTGGCATGGATATTACGTTGACTTGCGCATTTCGTATTTGATCGTAATATCTGGTCATGCCTCGTCGGGTGTCTCCAAAAACGCTCGTGCTCGACCTGCTGCGCGTCGCCAAACCCCGCGCGATTCCAATCCGTATGCTGCTCAGCTTCGGCGTTCTGTTCGGAATCAAGAAAAACGCCATGCGCGTCGCTGTTGCGCGCCTCGTGCGAAAAGCAATGGTCGAAAGCGACGAGCGTGGCTGGTACCAGCTCGCGCCTGGCACGACCGCCCTCGCCGAGCACATCGAGGACTGGCGCAGCGGCGAAAAACGAGTCCGAGCGTGGCGTGGCGATTGGCTCGTCGTGTGGCTCGCGCGCGGCGCGAACCGCACCGAACGAAACCACAGCGTGCGCGCCCTCGGCATGCTCGGCTTCCGTGAAGGACTCGACGGTCTCTTCGTTCGCCCGAACAACCTCGCCGATTCTTGCGACAGCATCCGCAACAAGCTCGAAACTCTGGGACTCGAGCCCGAAGCGGAACACTTCGTGGGCGACGATTTTTCCCCGGCGCTCGGCAAGCGCTGGTGCTCGAAACTCTACGACACCAAGAAGCTCAGCAGGTCTTACAAGGATCAGCTCGCGAGCCTGCGCCGAAGCTCCGCCAAGGTCGAACGCATGCCGCTCGAGCAAGCGCTGGTGGAAACCTTTCTGCTCGGGGGCGACGCGATTCGCGTGCTCGCCACCGATCCGCTGCTTCCGGAGCAAATTGCACCCTGCCGGGACCGCTCGACGCTGACTGAAACCATGATCCGTTACGATCTTCAGGGCCGACGGCTCTGGAGTCGACTTTTTCAGGCGGAACGCGACACGGCATCGACGCCGGCGTCGAGCATCGCCACGGGGAACGCCTAATGAGCGCCGCAAAGTACATCGAAAAAGAAAAACTCAAGGAGCTCGGTCGAGTTCAGAGCTGGCGTGGGCTCGCCGCCATCGCTTGGAGCTGGGGCTGGATCGCGGCGTCGATGGCGCTCTATTGCTGGCGCCCGAGCGTGCTGACTTTCGCCGTTGGTTGGCTCGTCGTGAGTGGCCGCCACCTGGGTATCGCGATTCTGATGCACGAAGGGGCGCACCGGCTGCTGCTCAAGAGCAGCAAGTACAACGACATCGTGGGCCGCTGGCTGACGGCGTACCCGCTGATGCTGAGCATGGACGTTTACCGGCAGATCCACGTCCAACATCACAAGAACACGTGGACCGACGCCGATCCGGACCGGAGTCTCGCCACCCCGTTTCCGATCACGAAACGAAGCATGTGGCGCAAAGTGTTCCGCGATCTCAGCGGTCGCACCGGCTATCGGCGCTACGTGATGATCGCGCGCCTTTCCGCTGGTCTCAGCCCCAAAGGCAACGGTCTCGGCGGCGTGCCGCTCCACACGGTAGCGGCGACCTTCGTCAAGAACCAGAAGGGGTTCCTGATCACCAACGGCGTCATGCTCGGAGCCCTGACCGCCGCGGGCCACCCCGAAGCCTTTTTCCTGTTGTGGTGGCTCCCCGCGCTGACCGGGTACTCGTTCGTGATGCGCCTGCGCAGCATCGCCGAGCACGCCGTGGTCGGAGACACCGAAGACGAGCTCCGTCAGACGCGCACGACGCTCGCTCCGTTCTGGCTACGGTTTTTGATCGCGCCGCATCACGTCAACTATCACCTCGAACATCATCTCTACATGTACGTGCCGCACTACAATCTCCCCAAGGTGCACCGCCTACTCGGTGAGGCCGGCGTGCTCGACCGAGCAGAAGTCGCCACGAGCTACTGGCAGGTGCTGAAACTGGCAACGAGCAAGAGCAAAGAAGACGACGCGCCGAAGAAGCAGGGCACCCTGCTGCCCTTCGGAACTTGAGCGGTCAGGCCACGGCGCCTTTGCCCCCGTCTCGTTGATCTGGGTAGCACTCGGCGCCTCGACCGCCGGCGGGGGGGCGGAGCGCGTTTCACGACTCAGCGGGTCGACTTCGCGAGCCCCACCACGAGGTCCACGGCGGCACCGAGAGTTTCTTTCGTGTCGAGAAGCCCGACGCGCTCGAGCTTCACGCTCTTGCCGTCCGCTTCGATTTCGGCCGTGTTGACGTCGCTCCCCACCAGCGACAGCAACATCGCGCGGCGCTCCGGGGACCAGAGCTCGCGAAGCAAGGCGGCGTCCCCCTCGGCGACGAACTTCTCGTCGAGCTCTTCGTCCACAGAAACGCCCGCGTCCTTTTTTTCATCGCTCCGCGTGCGAAGTGAGTACCTCGCTCCTTCCCCGTCGACGTAGGGTGCGGACACCACCGTCAGACGGGGATCGGGGGGAAACGCAAAGACCGCACGGATCGCCACGCCGTCGATCACGGTTTCGAGCTTCATCGTCGGGGGCGGAATGAATCCGGCAACGGTGAGTTTGCCCTCGTGTTTGTCGGCGATCTCCTGCCACGCAGCACTCTTGCCTTGCCAGCCCGTGCGCGTGAACATGATCACGGCTGCGACGGCGAGAAGCACCGCGAGAATGGTTTGAACGTCGATGCTACCCATGGCTCATGGACGCGAGCTACTTGGCCATCAGGCTGCGCCGATAGGCCGCCTCGAGCGGCGGCACCAGCCAGTCCACCCATTGCTCTTCGCTCATGTTGCGTTCGGGCAGGCGGATGAGCGTACCGCCGACGTCCCGCGCCAACGCCTCGAACTCATCTGGGTCGAACTCGTATACTGCCTCGGCGATGATGATGGCAAACGGACGAGCCGTCGACGCGACGGTCGGGGCGTCTCCCGCCTTGCAGGACTCGACGCGCAGCGCCCCAGCTATCGAGGCGGCCTTGAGGCAGACTTCATCGAGCGGCTGCGGCACCGCGATGAGCAGCGCCGTCGGCGGACTGTCTTGGTAGACGGTGTTGGCGTCGGTAGCCATACGGCGGAATGGCGAATCATAGTCAGGCCTCGACGCTCTGGGCAAAGTCGCCACTCTGGCAAAGTGGAGACACGTGGTAGCCTCAGGTTCCGGTGACCGACTCGCTGACCAAGCGACTGGTTGGGCCCGCCTCGTTGGCGGTGCTTGCCGTGGTCAGTTGCGGGGATGATGGCACCCCAGGCGCGAGCTGTGACGTCGGCCGAATGAAGCTGGTCGAGTGCAAGCTCATCGACAACGGCGTGCTGACCTGTCCCGCTAGGCCCACGCTGGTCGACGCCTGCGCGTTTGCCTGCGTCGCCCGCGCGAGCTGCGCCGCCCTCGAGACGACCTACTGCGGCGACGGACCTCCGTCTTCCCTCGAGAGCTGTTTGTTCGGATGCCTCGATCGACGCAGGAACTTCCGTTGCGATGACGGACAAAGCGTTTCCGACGCGTTCCTGTGCGACGGCGACGAGGATTGCGCCGACGGCTCGGACGAGCGGGACTGCGGCGGTCCGACGTCGTTCACGTGCGACAACGGACAATCCGTGCCCGCCGATTACCGGTGCGACCTCGAAGAAGACTGCACCGACGGCTCCGACGAGCCCGCGGAGTGTGCCCGTGTGCAGTGTGCAACCGCGAGCTGAGATCGGCCCTGGCTAGGCCTCACTTCTTGCGCGACGGTTTGCAGCACCGAAACCCGGTCTGCATGCTGCCGTAGTTCTCGCCGTGGTTGGCGGTGGCGGCACGGCATCGGTTTCGCCCCCGAAGCCACCAGCCGCTCCGGAGGATCGCGCGCTGCGAGCCACCGCCGTCGCGGGTCGTCCACTCGTCGACGTTCCCAACCATGTTGTACACCCCGAAAGGGCTCACGCAGCCCGGAAGCGCGTCAGCCTTGACGCGATGGTCGATGAAGTTGTCGGGGGAGGTGACGAGCTCGATCTCGGGAAGGTCGTGATTGCATTTCTTGCCGTCACGAACGTAGCCGTAAGGATAGGGTAGAGCTTCGGGGCCTTCACACGCGAATTCCCATTCGCGTTCGCGACAGAGCTGCTTGTCCATCTTGGCGCATAGATTCTCGGCTTCGCGCCAGTTCACCGAGGTCAGCGGGTAGTCGTACCCGTCGGCCGTGAACTCGTAACGGTCGATGCAATAGTCCATCGCTGCGCGGCTTCCCTTGCATTCGACGGGCTTCGCAAACTCCTTGCAAGAAATCTTCTTTCGATGGCGACGCTCGGGCGGAAGCCATTCGAGGCAGCGCTGTACTGGCTTCGAGCAGCGAAGCCCCTTGACGTGCACCATGTCGACCGGGCACGCGGCGCCGGCGGGTTGATACGGCAGCGGCTGCACGTCGGGCAATTTCCCTCGCGGGTCGAAGAACCCCCGCATGCCTTCGGGATCGCGCGGGATCTGACCGTCGGGCCGCGGCTCTCGCTTTTTCGGCTCGGGCGGGGGCGTCACCTGGGCGACGTAAGCCGCGAGCTTCGCCGGTTCCGGCGAGAGGCAGCATCGAAACCCCGTAGTGAAGTCGTGATAGTTCGAGTCGTGGCCGTCGGTCACGTAGTAGCAGCCGTTGCCGTGCTTGATGCCATCGAGGTAGTAGCCCCCGAGCAGGTAGGGTCGCGATTTGTCGCTACGCGCCCATTCCAGCAGGTTGCCGTGCATGTCGGCCACGCCCTCGGGCGTGACACATTCGCTGAACTCCCCGGTCTTGGCCACCGTGCCCGGCACCTGGTTGAGCTTGGGATCGTTCAACGACTTCGAGTCGTGGCGGTTCTCGTTGTAGAGCTTCGCCGTCGGATGCATCGGCGAGTTGATGTTGCACGCTTTCTTCTTCAGCTTGTCGCCGTAAGGCAGGGCGCGCGGATAGCGTCCCGAACCACCGCAGGCCTGAGTCCATTGCGTGCTCGAGCAGAGGCGCTTGCCAGAGCGCTTGCAAGCCGCGTTCGCTTGGTCATGATTGATGTACGCCTGCGGCACGACGCCTGGGCGACTCACCGCTTTGACCTTTTTCAGACGCACGCGGTGGTAGGGCGAATGCGGCTCCCCATCCTCGTCGACGAGGCTGGCTTCCCACTTGTCGACGCAGAACTTCTGCTGGATGAGCGCCATTTCCGGAGGACACGGCGACTCGGGGCCCGTCTTTTTCGTCGTCGCGCTCGGCTCGGATGCGGGCGGCTCCGCGACCGGGTCGGGCTCGGCGCTCGCGGTCACTACCTCGACCGCGGAGGGCGCCGCTTCGCTCGGTCCGCCGAGCATCGGGATCCGCACACCCGTAGACGCGAGCACGGCAGCGGTAGCACCGATGCCCCCCACGAGAATGACTGCTGCCCAAGCCCAGCGTGACGCCATCTTGTGTAATGACAGACTTGTGCGCCGGAGCCCCGAGGACCAAGTTTCCTGCCTTCGATAAGCGGGCACTAGGGCGCATCGAAAATGTCGTAGGCTGCGGCCCTCCCCATCTTTCTTGGGTAGCGGCTACGATGTCGCCCCATCGCATGACCTCTGACAAGAACACCGTGACCGAGCGAGCAGTGACGCCCGAGAAAGGGTCCAAGCGCGACCGGCCGAAGTGCTCGTATTCGCACTTCGATCCGAAGACCCTGGCTCCGCTCAACGAATCGACGGCACGGAGAATGCGCGAGACGGGATTCACCGCGCAGGAGCTCTCGGGCAGGCACGTGCTGGATATCGGTTGTCACACCGGACACCTCTCGTTTATCGCTGCGAAACTCGGCGCGGCTAGCGTGCGGTCCTACGACGTGACGCCAGCGTTCATCGAGGAGCTCCGCGCGTCGCTCGCGCAAAACGGGTTACCCGTCACGGCTGAGCGAAAAGGGTTTTCGGACATCGATCCCGAGCTCGATCGAGCCGACGTCGTGTTCTTCTTCGAGGTCATTCATTGGGTCGTCTCGCAGGGAACTCCGATTCCGCAAGCGATCGCGAAGCTCGCACAACTGACGCGGGAGCGGCTCTTCATCGAGTTTCCTTGGAACGCGGACGAGCCTTCGATTCGAGCTCAAACCAAGCTGACCGCCGAGAGCTACGATTCCTCGCTGATTCTCAAGGAGCTCTGCCGATATTTTCGGAGCGTCGAGATCCGTCAGTTCATGTCCTACGCCGGCACCGACGGCCCGTCGGTCCGCGCGCTCGTCACCGCGACCGGAAAAAAGACCAGCGGCGCGTTACTCTCGTCGTTCCCGGATCTGACCGGCCTGGAGATGCCACTCCCCTGGGGTCGGGGAAACTGCGTTTTTCTCGAAGGACGGGAGCGCTGCTACGTGGCCAAACGCCCCGCCCCGGAAAGTAGTCTGAACGATGTGGATCCGAAGCTGCTAGGCGAGCTGTTCGCGGCGCTTCACGGCGCAACCGACGGTCCGTTGGCGCTCCCTCTCGAAAGAAACGGTGAATACGTCCACCAGGGCGCCGAGGGCGAACGAATCATGGTGTTCGAATGGCTCGACGATCCACCGGTCACGGCGCCGCCACCACCTCGACTCTCGTTGGAAACGCGAATTCACATCGCGCTGGAGGTCTCCAAGCAGCTCGCCCGGGTTCCCGAGGACCTCGCGAAGCGACTCGGAGAGACCTCGATGTCTCGCGCTCTGAACCCCGAACAAATGAGAGCGCTGGCAAGCCGTTGCGGAAGTGTGCTCTCCGTCGACCGAGAGCGAATCGACCACTGGATCGACGTGGCGAGGACACTCGACCCGAAAAAGCACCAGAGGATCTGCCACGGTGATCTCAACAGCTCCAACGTGCTCGAGGTCGATGGCTCGACGCGCGTCGTCGATCTCGACAACTTTCTCGTGGGATCGCCCTACACCGACGTTCTCTTCATCTTGGCTGCCCTCGGTGCGAGCAAAGACGACGTGCAGCGCTATCTGGATCTCGCCGAGAAAGAGATCCCCGGAGCGGGACCGCCAAGCCAGGATGACGTCCTTTTCGGCGTGCACTGGGTCTTGGGGTGGCTGGCAGCCACCTCCGCTCGGCTGGCCGAGCACCCGGACCCCAACCTCGAAGAGCTGGTGGCGCGACACGTTCGCGGGCTGAAAACGCTCATGGAGTATGGACAGGCGCTTCCGCGTGCAGACAGAGCTGGTGACTAGTGTCGCGTCTCAAACGTCGCGAAGGGAATTCGCAAAGGCCATCTGCGTTGCCGTTGGCGGCGTTTCGACCCGCGCGCACCGAATGGGTGACGTCAAAGCGTGAAGATCGACGTCTGCGATAGCCCGATTTTCGTGGTGGGTGCGCCCCGATCCGGGACGAGCATGTTGCAGTGGGCGTTGCGGCAGCACCCTGGGCTCTGGGGTGGCCCCGAGAGCGACTACCTGGTTTCCCTGGTGAGCTCGCTACGGCAAACGCATGCCCTCGGCTCGAGCCGAGGACAGTTTCACTGGCTGTCGGGGCTCGACGTATCTCAAGCGGAGTTCGTGAAACACGTCGGACACGGCATCAACTCGCTCTACTCCGACCGTTCCGGCGGGCTCAGATGGGTCGAGCAAACGCCGGGATATGCAAAACATCTCGGCGACATCGCGCTCTTGTTTCCGAACGCGATTTTTCTCGTCCTGATTCGTGACGGTCGACAGGTCGTGCACTCGCTCCGCCATTTCGTGAATCCCGTCGAACACGACGACGCCTGCTGCACTTGGCGGGACTACACGAACGCAGCCCTCGAGTTTGCCCGAACGGCGGGGACCGACCGAACCCACACGTTACGCTACGAGGACGTCGTCGCGAACACCGAAGCGGCGCTGAAAAAACTCTACAGTTTCCTCGGCGAAACGTTCGAGCCGAAGTCGGTCGAGCTCATCCGCTCGAAAGCGCCAATCAACTCGTCGTTCACTGCTGAAGCGTCGAACGACAAACTCTCTCCGCGCTGGCCAGCGTGGACCCTCGCAGAACGCGAGCGTTTCGACGAGATCGCTGGCGGCCTGCTCATCAGCCTCGGATACGAGAGTGACTCGGCTTGGGTGTCTGCCTGACCTGTCCTTCGCCAAAAGGTGACCTGGCTGGAAATGCTTGACCATTTTCGCCGAGCACCGAGAGGTGCCCGCGATGCTCGACCTGTTCGTCTCTGTTCCGACGGCGATCCGATCTCTGTTCAAATCTGGGGGCGATCAGGCACTCGAGATCGTCGCCCTGCACCAGCAGCTCGCGATCCACCAGCGAACGTCGAAGCGCCCGAAGCTACGTCCGGCAGATCGCGTCCTCTGGGTTTGGCTCTCCCGACGGTCATGGAAAACCCGACGTGGGGGGCGCCGAGGATCCACGGCGAACTTCAGCTAGGAACTTCGGAATGCGAAGTACGGTATTGTGTGCGGGTCGTCCGAGCTGAAGCTCGTCAGCGATTCTGTCTTCACCCCGCGCCAACCTCAACGCACGCGCACATTCTTCCCAATTCACGTGGCGAACCCTTTCTTGGCTCGCTTGGCTCTCACTCAAGAGAGCCAAGCCGTCGAAAGGAAACCCCGTGATATTGCCCTTGCTCGCTGCGCTCACCGTCGAGGCGCCCCCGGTGGAGCCTGACCGAACAGCGGATCATCCGAGCACGTTCATCGGACCCAAAGTGCGGGGAGGAGGCAGATTCGACAACATTCGCATGTGTGTCGCCACGCCTGCGGGAACACGCGGGGGGCCTGCAGGCGACATCTCGTTCTTCGTCGAGACCGAGGCGGCGACGCGGATCTCGCTGCACTTCGACCTCCCGGTCATGCGGCCCATCCTGTTCGCCGCGAATAGTGAAATGCTGCAGCTCGACCCATCGGTGGCGTTGCTCTTCCGCACTCCGCGCGAAGGGAAGCTCGATTGGGTGGGAGGGCCGTTGGTCGGTGTGGGGCTACACTACGGTCCGGACTACCGGTCCGAAGCGAGCGGACCCGGCCGAACCGAGAGCTTCTTCGCCGCTGGCCCCACGCTCGGCGCCTATGCCGGCATCGACTTCCCGCGACCAGGCAAGGCGTTCGACTTCCAGTTGGGGATCTCGCCTTACGTGCAGCCGATGTGGGGAGCTGGTGGACGAAGCGGTGTCGTCGCCGGCGGCTTCCTCGACTTTTCGTTCCGCTTTGCCGTCGGTGCGCAGAGGTGAAGTGAACCGAGGCGCGCGGCGCACGTTCTCGCCGGATTGCTCGTTCGCTCGAGCAATTCCCCTTCCCTTCCGAGCTCTCGGAGCTGAGTCTTGGTCGACTCGAGGCGTTCTAAGAAGTCTTCAACCGCCTGCAAGCAGAGCTTGGGGGCCGTGGGGCGAAAACATCCGCACGGCGGTGTTGTCGACGAGTGATTGAGATGTCGGGCAATTGCGGGCTACTTCCCACCGATGCGCCGGCGGTACTTCACGACGTGACCACGACGGCGGCTTGCCTTTTCTGGGTAGTTGGTGCTTGTGACCGTCGTCTCAGCGCGGCACGCCCTCGAATACGAACGCCGATCCTGATCCGCTGATCCCAGCTACCTGACTGAGCTGCGCCCCGACGAGAGCGACATCTCCTTCGAACGCGACCGACTCTGCCCCGACGATGAAGACGCGATGGGGCCCTGTTTCCAGAGCAACTGATGGTCGAGCATCTGCTCTCGGCTCGTACGCGCTAGACACTCGCGCTTGGTCGACAACCCCGAACGCCACTCCGGGGGCAACGACAGATCCTCTGTGTCTCGGGTCTCTGGAATTGCCTACTCGACCACGTCGAGCCCGGTGACGAGGCCGTCCGCCGCTACTGGCTCGAACAGCCTCACCGCGGCTGCGTTCTGATCCTGGGTCACGAAGTCCGTCACGCCGAACAGCTGCGCTTGCGTCGCATTGGCGTAGGCGCCACGCAGGAAAAGCGTCGCGGAATCCGCACACCAGGCGAAAGCCTTCAGACCCGGTTGCACGTTGGGGGCGTTGCTCCCGACGGCGGCCAACTCCACGAGGCGCGTTCCGCCCTGGCCGCTGCTCGGCACGATGTAGGCGGCCCACTGGTTGTCGGTCGTCGTTCCGCCGAGGTTCCAATCGGCTAGGAAGGCGATCTTGGTTCCATCTGGGCTCCACACCATCGGATATGACGCCGCGGGACCCCGTGGCTCGTTGGCGGCTGGAGCCAGCGTCGACACGTTGGATACCTGCACCGGTGCACTCGCGTCGCTGAGGTCCTTCACGAAAACCTGGTACAGGAAGTCCGTCGTCGCGTCGGCGGCGTACGCCAACTTGGTCCCGTCACGAGAGACGCCGAACGCAACGATGTCTGCCGGGCCGACGTTGTTCACGAGCCCGGTCGTCCCCTGAACGGGGACGCGATTCGAGCCGTCGTAGTCGGCTTGCATGAGCGTGATTTGTCCCCCACCGTCGGGCGCGTACAGGAACAGTATCTTGGGAGCGCCATTGACCAGGGCACCCTCGACGCCATCGAACGAGGGACCGCCCGGATCGCTGACACCGATGACCGTCGAGACGACAGGCGTCACCGGCACGACGTCGGCGGTGTAGAGCTCGCCGGAATCGGCCGTATCGCGAACGATCCAGGAGACGACCGCCGAGGTATTCGACGCGCCCGGCATCCACTTGACGGTCAGGACACCGTCATCTGTCGACGGTGCTGGGGCCGGCAGGCTGAGCCGTCTCACGGCGCCGCCGCCGGCGGGAACGACGAAGAGCCTGAAGTCCTGATCCACCGCGGTATTCGTGACGTAGGCGATCCATTTTCCGTCGGGGGAGTACTGAACCGACCAGTAGACTTGATCCAAATTCGGATCGAGCGCCGCACCGGCGTTGGCGTAGACCGAATCGGTTTCGAGCAAGCTTCTCGTGAACGCCACGCTGCCGTCCACGACGGACACGCCCAAAGTGCTCACCGCGATCGATGTTCCGTCCGGCGCGACGTCGCCCAGGATGACTCCCGGGCCGACGACGACGGGCGAACCGCCCGGATCGAGGTACGCGGACTCCAGCGCTGGGCCGTTGCCACCATCGTTCAGCTTTCCACCGAAGTAGACGCGACAGGTCGCCTGGGACGAGCCCCCGTCCGTCGACGAGTCGGCACCGGCATCGGTAGCACCGGAATCCGTGCCGGCGTCCGCACCCGCGCCGCCACCTGTTCCGGAGCTTCCCGCGGCCCCACTCGTTCCGGCGTTTCCGGCGGCGCCAGCCGTCCCAGCGCTTCCCGCCGTGCCACCGGTTCCGCTGCCCGCGGAGCCGCCTGATCCACTACTGCCTGCCGTGCCTGCTGCGCCGCCGGCCGACATGCCCGCCGAGCCCCCGGTTCCGGCAGTGCCCCCGGTTCCGCTAGCGCCTCCACCGGTTCCGCCAGTGCCTCCACCGGTTCCGCCGGTGCCTCCACCGGTTCCGCCCGCCGAGCTGGCGTCTGACCCAGCCGAGCCCCCAGTGCCATCGCTACCGCCGCCGCCGCACGCGGTAACGCCGCAGACCATCGATCCAACCAGTACCCAAGTTGCTGTACGTCGCATGACACCCACCTCTCAATAACGGATCCTCGTACCAGGAAGGAGGGCGCAGTGGAAGAGACGAAGCGCTTGCAGTAAGCACTTTGGTCACTTGTACTCAAACAACCCGACCCGACGATCTGTGATTCCTTACGGCCACGTCGCGAATGCTTGGACCGCATGGTCGTGCTCGGTCTGGCGAGCTGCGGGATACATCTGCATGGGCGAGGCGGGCCAGCGGCGTGGTAGTACGTCTTCGGGCCCTGCCCCCTAGAGAACCGAGAAGGTGCGCTATGAAAACCAGGTCCTTCAGTCCCGCAGCGTTCGTATCCGTGGTGGTTGCCGCAGCCGTTGGCTTCAGCGCTTGTGGCGACGACACGAGCGCGGCCGATGGATCGGGCGGGACGAGCGGCTCGAGCGGCAGCGCCGGCGAGCCGGGGCAGGTCGTGTGCGGCGGGCGATCGTGCCCCGGGCTCCCCGCCTCGGTGGTCGAGCAGGGCATCACCCAGTGCTGCACCGCCAGCGACGAGTGCGCGAACAGCGCCCCTTACCTGGACGGAGAATGTTACTCCGGCGACGGCGCGGGCTCGAAAGACTCGGCGTGTCCGACGACGACCTTCGGCGACGTCACGCTCGAAGGCTGCTGCACGCCCGAGGGGTTTTGTGGCGCGCTCGACCCGACCTTGGTGCTGGGCTGCCTTCCGGGCGATCTCGTGGGCGTCGCCCAGCAGGCGTGCACCGGCACGGTGACCCCACCCGGCAGCGCGTGCACGCTCACGTTCGAAGCGCCCTGCGACGGGCCCGAGGACTGCGCCACGGGCGAAGTCTGCTGCGGTCGGTTCACCGGCAGCGTGTACGACCAGTTCGAGTGCAGCAGCGACTGCGACACCTCGGGCACGAGCTTCTTCGAGATGTGCCATTCGGACGCCGACTGCACCAACCCCCTGAACATGTGTGGCGCGACGACAGCCGCCGGGGCGTTGCCCGATTACCTGTTCCGCTGCTTCAGCAGCATCGACGGGCCACCGACGACGACGGCTGGACCCGGCGTCGAGTGTGGCGGCACGGTTTGCGCTACCGGTGAGGTCTGCTGCGTGACCGATCCGCAGCCCCCCGAGTGCGTGGCGGCCGGCGCCTGCGCGTGCGACGAGACCTGAGTCGCCGCCACCGGAAATGCCGCTGAAGATCCCTTCACGCTGAGCGAGCTGCCGCGCCAGCCGTACGGCCTCCGCACCAGCCTCGGGGACGAGCTCATCGATGAGTGAGCGGGCGTCTTCGGCGAGCTTGGGGACGAAGTCCCGGTTCCAGCCCTGAATGGGATGCGAACCGAACTCGGGTGGCTTTCCAGCGGAACGCCGTCGGCCACGCCCATCTCAGCGGATGAAACCGGGGCGGGGGCACCGCGGCGACCAAGCGGACCAAGAGATCGTGCGGCTCGAGGACGAGGGCGCGCGTGCCGTCCTTCCAGATGCTCTTGAAGGTGAGCTCGAGTGTGCCATCCGCGCGCCGGCTCGTGTGGGTCGGAGTCCGGCTCGGGCACCGAGGGCGGCTCGCGCGGGACGAGAAGCCGGAGCGAGGGCTGACCGGCTCGGTCGCTGCTGACCAAGACGCCTTGGGCGGCGGCGGCGTAACAAGCGGCGAGGCCCGGCTCGTCGAGGCCGAGCTGGGCAGGCGTGTCGACGGCCATCTGCGAGCTGCAGCCGGGGCAGACCGTGATCGAAGCGACCAGTGGCAACACTGGCATCGGTTTCGCCGTCGTCTGCCGCCGAACACCAAAATCGTCGTCGCCAAGCCGGACAACCTCCTCGAAAAGCTCGGCCTCGCGCCGCGCGACTTCTTGGACTCGGCTACCGCCTCGCCGCCCGGCCGGAGGGCCGAAATCGCGATTGTTGAAGCTCCCCATAGGATTCTTGCCGGCGCCGGCGTCAGAGTCGCAACGCCGATGTCCGACGACGATTCGCCCTTCTCGAACGCCGATCCCGAAGTCGCTCGAGCGATCGGCAAGGATCCCGCGGCGCGGCGTCGCAAGTGGATACGACGCATTATCGCGCTGGCCGCGCTGGCGTCGGCGTCGGCGGCTGGCGTGGTGTACTGGAGGACGCGACCCGAGCCCACGCCGGCCTCGATGTATCAAACGGTGCCGGTAGAACGCGGCGGGCTGCAGGTCATCGTCACCGCAACCGGAACGCTCGAAGCTCTCAACCTGGTCGAAGTCGGGTGCGAAATCACGGGGCGGGTGCTCGAGGTCAACGCCGACTTCAACGGGCATGTCCAGAAGGACGACGTGCTCGTGAGAATCGACACGGCGCAGTACGATGCGCGGGTCGATCAGGCCGAGGCACAGCTCGCATCGGCGTACGCCACGCTGAAGACCGCCAAGGCGAACGCCACGGAGACGAGGCTCGTCCTGAAACGCATCCGCGGGCTTCACGAAAACGAGCTGGAATCCGATCAAGCGCTCGAGGCGGCGCAAGCAAGTCATGCGCGAGCTGTCGCGAGTGTTGCAGGCGCGCAGGCGCAGTCGCGGTCGGCGTCGGCATCCTTGATGGCAGCGAGATCGGATTTGGCCAAGGCCGTCGTCAAGTCGCCCATCACGGGCATCGTGCTCGAACGCACCGTCGAGCCGGGGCAGACGGTGACCTCGGGGCTCCAGACGCCAGTCTTGTTCAAGCTCGCCACGGACTTGAAGTCGATGCGGTTGGAAGTGGCCATCGACGAGGCGGATGTCGGCAAGGTTCGGGAGGGGCAGCGAGCCACGTTCAAGGTCGACGCCTTCCCCAACAAGACCTTCGAGTCCAAAGTGCTCGCGGTCAAGAACCTGCCGACCGAGGGCGCGTCGGTCGTGACCTACGAGGCCTGGCTCGAGGTCGACAACACCGAGCGGCTGCTCCGCCCCGGAATGACGGCGACGGCGACCGTGGTCGTCGAGCAAGTCGAAGGCGCGCTGTTGGTACCGAACGCAGCACTCCGTTTCCGTCCACCCAGCGGCGAAAAGGAGCCAAAGGCCGGCGCAGGAGTGGCGGCGATCATGAAACCTCGAGTGAGAGGTGGCGGATCGAAGCGCCGCGGCGGTGCCAGGCCGACCGATAGTGCCCGCGGGGGCGGTGCCAAGCCGAGCGGTAGCGCCGGCGGGAGGGACGAAAAAACCGGGGGCGGGCCGATTCGCAAAGGCCTATTCGTGCTCGAAGGGCACGAGCTGAAACGGGTCCGCGTGAACGTGGGCGTGACCGACGGAACACGGACTCAGATTCTGGGATCCGATTTGAAAGAAGGCGCTCCGGTCGTCATCAACCTCGCCGAGACCAAGAGTGACTGACGACCCGGCACGCAGCGTCGTGAGGTTTCACGGAGTGCAGAAGTTCTACGGACACGGCGAGAGTCTGGTGAAGGCGCTCGACAGCGTCGACCTGGTGATTCGCGAGCGCGAGTTCGTCAGCGTCATGGGCCCGAGCGGCTCCGGCAAGTCCACGTGCATGAACATCATCGGCTGTCTCGACGTTCCAACCGGTGGGAGCTACTTCTTTCGGGGCGTCGACGTCAGTCGGCTGAGCCAGGATCAGCGGGCGCTTTTGCGGCGTCACTTCATCGGGTTCGTGTTTCAAGGGTTCAACTTGCTGGCCCGGACGACGGCGCTCGAAAACGTCGAGCTACCGCTGGTTTACCGGCGAGTCCGGCGCGCGGACCGGCGAGAACGCGCGATGCATGCACTCACCCTCGTCGGCCTCGCCGACCGTGCCGGGCACACTTCCGGCGAGATGTCGGGTGGCCAGATGCAGCGGGTTGCCATCGCTCGTGCGCTGGTGACCGAGCCCGCGCTCCTGCTCGCCGACGAGCCGACTGGAAACCTCGATTCGGCGAGGAGCCGCGAGATCATGGAGCTGTTGGTCTCGCTGAACCGCGAACGAGGCATCACCATCGTCATGGTCACCCACGAGTCCGACATGGCGGAATACGGGACGCGCACCGTGACGTTCCACGACGGCAACATCCTCTCGCACGGTGAGCCCCAAGAGGTGTCGGCATGATGCTCTTGGTGACGTTCATGATGGCCTTGAGGGAAGTGCGGCGGAACACCATGCGGTCGTTTCTGACGATGCTGGGCATCGTCATCGGCGTGGGTGCAGTCATCACGATGGTGACGATCGGCAAGGGCGCGACTCGGCAAGTTACCGAGAGTGTCGGGGCGCTCGGAGAAAACGTGCTGATGCTGCGCCCGGGTGCCCAGCGCCGCGGAGGCATGCGACAGGGCGCGAAGGGATTCGAGGCGGCAGACGTGAGCGCCATCGAGAACGAGGTGCCGGGGATAAGCGCAGTCGCTCCAACGAGCTCGACGCAAGCGACAATCGTGTTCGGCAACGAGAACGTTTCGACGAGCGTCACCGGGACGACGAACCAATACCTCGAGGTGAGAGGGTACAGTCTCGGAACTGGGCGCCTGTTCTCCGAGGCGGAAACCGCGATCGGATCACCGGTCTGCATCCTCGGCACGACCGTCGAGCAAAACCTGTTCGCTGACGCCGATCCCATCGGTGAGCGCATCCGCGTCGGACGCGTGTCGTGTCAGGTGGTGGGGGTCCTCGAGTCCAAGGGGGCGGCGGCGTTCGGTGATCAGGACGACGTCGTGTTGATGCCCATGCTCGCCGTCCAGCGGCGCGTTGCCGGGGAACCGAACATCGACTCGATCAACATCAAAGCGAACGAAGGTCAGTCGCTGGAAGTACTGCAGGCGCAAATCGAAGCGTTGATGCGTGAACGGCGTGGGGTTCAAAGGGGGGCGACCGACGACTTCAACGTTCGCAACGTGCAGGAGATAGCCGACGCCATGAGTGCCGTCACGACATCGCTGACGTCTCTTCTCGGCGGCATCGCGGCGGTGAGCCTGCTCGTCGGAGGCATCGGCATCATGAACATCATGTTGGTGAGCGTCACCGAGCGCACGCGCGAAATCGGCACTCGCTTGGCCATCGGCGCCCTCGCCAGCGAGGTGCTCCTGCAGTTCCTGGTCGAAGCCGTCGTGCTGTCGACCCTGGGGGGGATCATCGGAATCGGCACGGGGGTGGGTCTCTCCTACGGTGCTTCGCGCGTGTTGGAGCTGCCATTCGTCGTGGCGCCGGAAGTCATGGTCGGCGCCTTCGTGTTCTCAGCGGTGGTCGGAATTGGTTTCGGCTATCTCCCGGCGCGCAAAGCCGCGCACTTGAACCCCATCGAGGCACTGCGTCATGAGTAGACGGATCCCAAGTTTTCTCGTTGTTCTCTCCGTGTTGGGCTCGCCTGTCGCAGCGCGCGGCGCGGAGCCGCAAGATGGGGATGCCTCAAGGAGCACGCTCACCCCCGACGAGGCTCTGCGCATCGCGGTGCGGCACAACCCGACATTTCGATCGGCGGTTCTGTCGGAACGACAGGCGGCGGTGACGCGCCAGGCCGAAACCGGTCGGTATCCGTACATCTGGCAGGTCGATGGGGGCTATACACGAAACGTCTCGCCGAGCCTGGCCGCCGATGGCTCGGTCACGAACACGCGAGCGCAGTCGTACGCCGTTGGCACCGAGCTGCGGCGCACGTTTCCACTAGGCACGAGCGCGGGTGTTCGGCTTCAGGGCGAGAGGTTCAGCATCAGTCGCGAGAGCGCCGCTCTCGGCTCCGACTCCTCGGGTGCGGGCTACGAGATGTCGTCGCGGGCGTTCGTGACGCAGCCGTTGCTTCGTGGCGCCGGAAGGCGAGTCAACGAGCTCGAGCTACGCGTCGCGCGCGTCAACCAAGTGTTTGCGGGCAAGACCAAAGATCGCGTCGCGAGCGAGATGGTGCGCGATCTGCTCCTGACCTACTGGGACCTCTGGTACACGAGCCGCGCCGTACAGATTGAGCGAGGCGCGCTGGCTCTCGCGTCACAGCAGTACCGTGAGGCGGAGATTCGGCGCCAGCAGGGATCGCTGTCCCCCGTCGCCGTGTTGCCGTTCGAAACGCGTATCGCCCAGCTTCAGGAATCCGTCGTCG
>JAJDAH010000376.1 GCA_029261965.1 Polyangiaceae bacterium | reverse complement strand
CGCTCGAGTCGACGTCGTATGCTTCGCTTCATCTGAAAAGCCCTTCATGGTGTTTTTGGTTGGTGTTGGAACCCCAAGAACACCGGGCTTTTCAGATAAATTCCCCCCGCGCATCACGCACTCGCTTGATTAGGGACTAGTTCCCGTCGGTTTTGCCGATCGAGGAGCTGATCGATGGGTTCGGGGGCGAGCCACGGGGCTTCAATGCGGCAATCGTCCGCGTCGAACTCGGGCAGCAGCTCGTCGAAGGCGTCTTCGGATTTGCGGTTTCGCGATCTCAGGCGCATCAGCGCGTGGTTGACGACGATTCGATGAAGCCAGGTCTTCAGTGACGAACGCTCCTCGAAGCTGGCTATCGATTGGAATGCGGACACGAAGGCGTCCTGGAGGCAGTCCTTGGTTTCGTCCGGGTCACCGAGAATCCGGTGTGCGACGTGGTAGAGTGGCCCACCGAGCTGGCTTACGAGCATGTCGAACGCCTCGTCGGTCCCCGTGCGGAGGCCCACCACAAGCTCGTGTTCACCCGAGGTTTGCGGATCTTTTTGATGCCCCATGGCCCAGGAAGATCATTTGTATCGTGGGATCGCATCCCAAGCTAGCTATAGCTGGTCTAGTAATTCGGGTCGAACATGCTCCCGGCCATTTCGGCGCGAAGGTTTGCTGGTCTTTCAGAGCGAGCAAGGCCCGCGCCGTAGATTCCTTCCGCAACTGCGACGGCGATGTCGAGCGAGATGTTCCGGATTTCCGCGAGCGGTGCGTAGAGGGCACCAGCGCGCAGGTCATCTTCGCTGACCTGCTTGGCGAGGGTGCGCGCCGCGGTGATGAAAACGTCGTCGGTGATCGTCTTGGCCTTCGACGCGATTGCCCCGAGGCCGACTCCTGGAAAGACGTAGGCGTTGTTGGCTTGAGAAGGGCGAAGGGTGCGGCCGGCATATTCGACGGGGTCGAACGGGCTTCCGCTGGTAAAAATCGCGCGACCTTCCGTCCATGAATACGCCTGCTCGGCGGTGCACTCGGCTCGAGAGGTGGGGTTCGAGAGGGCGAAGAGCACCGGCTGCCGGTTGATGCGACCCATGAGCTCGACAACTTCGCGAGTGAAGGTTCCCGGATGGCCTGTGGCGCCGATGAGAATGTTCGGCTGGATTGACTCGACGGCGCCCAGGAAATCTGCCGGCTCGTGCTCGTGAGCGTACGGTAGGTTGTGCTCCATCAGATCGCTGCGGCCGTCGACTACGAGCCCATTCACGTCGACGAACCAAAGTCGCCGCCGAGCCTCTTCTTCGGAGAGCCCTTCAGCGCGAAACGCGTGAACCATCAGATCACCGATACCGGTAGCCGCGGAGCCCGCACCCAAGAACATGATCGTGAGATCGCGAAACGGGCGATCGATCGCTTTGCACGCTGCGTACACCCCCGCGAGCGAAGTCGCGGCAGTCCCTTGAATGTCGTCATTGAAACAGAGTTGACGGTCGCGGTACTTGTGCAACAGCTTGAAGGCGTTTGGGGTCAGAAAATCTTCGAACTGAACGAGTGCGTCGGGGAATTTGTCGTCCAGCGCGATCATCAGCTCTTCGACGAGAGCATCGTAGTCCGCCCCTTCCAGCCGTCGCGCCGGGCTGCCTAGGTAGAGGGGATCTGCTAGAAGCTCCTCGTTGTTGGTCCCGACGTCGAGCATGATGGGAAGACACTGGTGGGGCGGGACACCTGCAAAGGCCGTGTAAAGTGCCAATTTTCCGATGGGGATCCCCATCCCGTTGGCGCCGAGGTCGCCGAGACCGAGGATGCGCTCGCCGTCCGTGACGACGATGACTCGCACGTCATGCTCCGGCCAGTTGTCTAGAATCTTGCGAACGCTTCCGCGATCTTCTCGCGAAACGTAGAAGCCGCGCGGCTGGCGGAAGATGTGGGCGAACTCCTTGCAAGCCTGCCCCACTGTTGGCGTGTAGATGAGCGGCATGCAGTACTCGATATTCTCGAGAATCGTCCGGTAGAACAGTCGTTCGTTTCTACCTTGTAGGGCGAGCAGGAAAATGTACCGCTCGATATCGTAGGCTTTTCGCTTCAAATTCTCCAACACGCGCGCTGCCTGGGCCTCCTGGGAGCAGACCTTCGTCGGCAAGAGCCCACGCAACCCCAGGTGTTCGCGTTCCTCCAGAGTGAAGGCTGTCGACTTGTTCAGGGAGGCATGGTGAAGCGCCTCGAAACCGCGACGTTGTCCCGACATCGACTTCCTTTCCGGTCGGCTGCAAAGAGCCCGCGACCAGCGGTACGACCGAGACGACACTCTGGTTACGCTCGCGATCAGACCGCTCAGCAATCTCATGTAACCCAAGCGAATTATTCTTCGTATACGCAGCCGAATGACGCCCAATTGCAGGATGGCATCCTCGTCCCGAGGCGATCCTCGAGAATGAGTCGCCGATCGTGAAACTCGACAAGATCGCTCCGTCCGCAGTTCAGGGGGCACTAGATTGCGCTGAGCACTTCCGGTTGTTGAACCAGCCCGAAGAGGCCGAGAGTATCTTCCTCGACGTTCTGGTCATCGAACCGGAAAACCAGCGCGCGACCGAGGGGCTCATCCTCTCGCTGACCGATCAGTTCGACCGGAGCACTGGGGCCGTTCGTCGAGCGCGCGACCTGCTGCAGCGTCTCGACGATGAGTATCTACGAAGCTACTACGCGGGATTGGTCTGCGAACGGCACGGCCGATCGCAGCTAGACAAGCCGATGTCCGCGCCCTTCGCCTACGAATCTTTTTGCGAAGCCATCGAGCTTTACGAAAGGGCAGCAGCGATTCGTCGCGAGGGAAATGACAACGCGATTCTTCGGCGAAACAGCTGCATTCGCACAATCGAGCGGCACGGTCTCGAACCGCGTGAAGACGGCGGCGAACAGCCGCTCGAGTAGGCCGAGCTCCGAGAAACCCGTATGAGCGCCGGACAAACCCGCACACTCACCGTGTACGACACCGCCATTGGCAAAAAGGCGGCGGTCGCCGTCACTGGCGTGGTGCTGTTTGGCTTCGTGATCGCGCACATGCTGGGCAACCTCCAGGTGTTTCTCGGACCAAAGGCATTGAACGATTACGCCGAATCGCTGCACGCGGTGCCGACAGTGTTGTGGGCAGCCCGTTTGGTGCTGCTTGGCTCGGTTGCCGTTCACATCACGTTCACGGTGCAGCTAGTCGCGATATCGAATGCCGCTCGGCCGGTTGGCTATCGGTCGAAGAAGAGCCTCGCAAGCACCTACGCGTCGCGCACGATGAAGCTGACCGGCCCGCTGCTGCTCGCGTTCGTTCTCTACCATCTCGCCCATTTCACCTGGCCAGGTCTAGCCATGGGCGCCTACTCCCATGACCCAGCCGACGTCTATGGCAACGTGGTGCGGGGCTTCAGCGTTCCCTGGGTATGCGCGATCTATCTCGTCGCGCAGATATTGCTCGGGTTGCACCTCTATCACGGTGCCTGGAGTCTGTTTCAGACCCTAGGTTTGAGCCATCCGAAGTACGACCGCGTGCGCGATCTGGCGCCGAAGCTCGTCGCTCTCGGCGTCGTACTCGGAAACCTTTCCATCCCCCTCGCGGTGCTCTCGAGGGTCGTTCGTTGACGGTTCTCGAGCACAGGACACCGTCCGGGCCGCTCGAGAGTCGGTGGGAACGGCACCGCTTCGACATGAAGCTGGTCAACCCGTCGAACAGACGCAAGTACAATGTCATTGTCGTGGGAACAGGACTCGCGGGCGCAGCCGCGGCGGCGACACTGGGCGAGTTGGGCTACAACGTGCAGTCGTTTTGCTTTCAAGACAGCCCGCGGCGCGCGCACAGCATCGCGGCTCAGGGCGGTATCAACGCCGCCAAGAACTACCAGAACGACGGCGACAGCGTTTTTCGGCTCTTCTACGACACGATCAAAGGCGGGGATTTTCGTTCGCGCGAATCGAACGTCTACCGGCTCGCCGAAGTGAGTGTGAACATCATCGACCAGGCGACGGCGCAGGGCGTACCATTCGCTCGAGAGTACGGTGGGCTTCTGGCGAACCGATCGTTCGGCGGAGCACAGGTGTCGCGTACATTCTATGCGCGCGGCCAGACTGGGCAGCAACTTCTGCTTGGCGCGTATCAGGCGCTATCGCGTCAAATCGGCGCCGGCCAGGTCGAGATGCATCCCCGCACGGAGATGCTCGATCTGATCGTGATCGATGGACGCGCACGAGGCATCGTCACCCGACACCTGATCACGGGGAAGGTGAAGGCGTGGATCGCCGACGCGGTCGTTTTGGCCACGGGCGGCTACGGCAATGTCTTCTACCTCTCGACCAACGCCAAAGGATGCAACGCGACGGCTGCCTGGCGAGCGCATCGGCGAGGCGCCTTCTTCGCGAATCCGTGCTTCACGCAGATCCACCCCACCTGCATTCCGGTCAGCGGTGAGTCTCAATCGAAGTTGACGCTGATGAGCGAGTCGCTTCGCAACGACGGTCGCGTATGGGTTCCGAAGAACGCCGAGCACGCCGACACGCCACCTGGTAAAATAAAAAACGAGAACCGCGACTACTACCTCGAGCGGTTGTACCCGAGCTTTGGCAACTTGGTTCCGCGCGACATCGCATCGCGGCGTGCCAAGGACGTGTGCGATGAGGGTCGCGGTGTCGGGCCGGAGATCGGCGGGGTTCGGCGCGGCGTCTATCTCGATTTCCGAGACTCGATTCAGCGACTCGGCGAAAATATCGTGGGCGAACGCTACGGCAACTTGTTCGAGATGTACGAGCGGATTACGGGAGACAACCCATACAAGGTGCCGATGCGCATTTACCCCGCGACGCACTACACGATGGGCGGGCTCTGGGTGGACTACAACCTGATGAGCACCATCGATGGGTTGTTCGTGGCAGGTGAAGCAAATTTCTCCGACCACGGTGCGAACCGGCTTGGAGCAAGCGCGCTCATGCAGGGTCTAGCCGACGGCTACTTCGTATTGCCGTACACTCTCGGCAACTATCTCGCGCGCGTGGTGCCGGGTGGCGCCGACGACGAGCACTCCGAAGCACGCCGGGTGGTCGGACAGGTTACCGAGCGGCTCGAGAAGCTGATGAGCATCGACGGGTCGACGACGCCGGATGCGTTCCACCGCGAGCTTGGCCACCTGATCTGGGACAACTGTGGGATGAGTCGCTCGAAGGAGGGGCTCGAGAAAGCGTTACGCGAGATCCCCGCAGTACGCGCCCGCTTCTGGGAGGATCTGAAGATCTCCGGAACCGGAGAGGGCTTGAATCAAGCGCTCGAACGCGCCGGACGTATCGCGGACTTCTTCGAGCTCGGTGAGCTGATGTGTCGCGACGCTCTCGATCGGGACGAGTCTGCGGGGTGTCATTTTCGCGCCGAGCACACGACCGAAGAAGGGGAAGCCAAGCGTAACGACGAGGAGTATGCCTACGTAGCAAACTGGGAGTTCACCGGCGTGGGCAAGGAGCCGCGGCTCCACAAGGAACATCTCGAATTCGAATTCGTGAAACCGAGCCAGCGGAATTACAAGTGAGCAAATCCATGAAGATCCGGCTTCGTGTCTGGCGGCAGGCAGGCCCTAACTCTGCGGGCAGCCTCGAAACCCACGACTTGGAGGACGTTTCGCCGGACATGTCGTTCTTGGAGATGCTCGACGTGCTGAACGAGCGATTGATCGAGGAAGACCGGGAAGAAATTGCGTTCGACCACGATTGCCGCGAAGGCATTTGTGGCTCGTGCTCCCTCATGATCGACGGCCGAGCACATGGTCCCCAGCACAAGACGACGGCCTGCCAGCTCCACATGCGGCACTACTCGGACGGCGACGAGATCGTCGTGGAACCTTGGCGGGTGAAAGCGTTTCCGGTCGTCAAGGACTTGGTCGTAGACCGAAGCTCGTTCGATCGCATCATCCGCGCGGGTGGGTACATCTCGGTCCGCACCGGGAGCGCTCGGGATGCGAACGAGGCGCCCATCCGGAAGGCCGACTCCGACCTAGCTTTCGATGCGGCCACGTGCATCGGCTGTGGCGCGTGCGCGGCGGCGTGCCCGAACGCTTCAGCAAGTTTGTTCACTGCCGCAAAAATATCCCATCTGGCGTTGGTCCCGCAGGGCCAGGCTGAACGGTACGACCGAGTTCGCAAAATGGTCGCACAGATGGACGCGGAAGGCTTTGGCCACTGCACGAATCACAACGAGTGCGAAGCCGCGTGTCCGAAGGGGATCTCGGTCACGAACATCGCGCGCATGAACCGAGACTTCCTCCGAGCCATGGTGGTTTCCAGGGATCCCTTGCGCGCGCCCGATGACGCCGGTGAGTAGACGAGTTGGCCGCGAATTCTCTCTCGGCTGCCGAGTGCGATGACTCGATCGAGACCGCGGCCGTGGGCGCCAACGATCTCAGGCTCAGTGAGCTCACCACCGACGACAGGTGGCGAGTACGAGCCGAAACCACCCGGCGTTCTTTCGCCAGAACGCTCAATTCTCACTCCGCTGGGCTGTCAGTCAACATCTGCAGAGTCAGCACGCCAGCCGCAGCCACAAGACGCACTTTGGCGAGATTATAGGCGACGACGGTTCTCGCAAGGCCCAGACGTGCACGCGCAACGTCGTCTTGTGCATCGAAGGCGCCTGCTCGGCCACACCCTGGCAGCGATACTTCCGGCGTGCGCGCCCATCTCTCGGGAAGTGGCTCGGGCGGCCAGCTGGCCGGTGGCGTCCCGAAAAATATTCAAGCGGCAGGCAGAAATCTTCGATGGCGACCGTAGGAATGACCCCGTTCACCGCGTCTGAGCGGCGCATGACAGGTTTTCCTAGGGCGTCTACTCACACCAGCGGCTACCTACCGTCTCAACTCCGGGTCTACCTGCTGGCGATGATGGCCGTGGTAGGCGGGGGGGGAGTAATCGCTCTCGCTGCTAGGTGGCTGCTCAATCGCGATGTGCTCCTAGTCTTTCTCCTGGGTCGCGTCGTGTTGATCGCGCTCCTGGCCCTGGGTTGCTGGCTCCTGGCTCGCTTCCCGGACGGCGTAAAGCTTCATCGTCTCATCGACGTCGCGGCTCCGACAATGCTGTCGCTGGCGCCAACCGTTGCCCTGGGTCGGGGGGCTCTGTTTCTCACAATCGACCTGGTGCTGACCGCCATTGCGGTCAGTTTGTGCCTGCGTGCAGCGCTCGTACCGAGTTCTGCCTGGAGAACGGCCATCGTCGGAGGCCTCTCGCTCGTTCCGGTCTTGGTAGTCGCGTATCACAGCGGAACCGAGGCACGCCCGGCGGGCTATCTCCTCGCGTCCACCATCCTGTGGGGTGTAGCGATACTGATCGCGACGACCTCGATGAGTCGAGTCGTCCACGGGCTGCGGCGCCGCCTACGTCTCGGTCCCTACGAGCTCGGCCGAAAGCTGGGGGAAGGCGGCATGGGCACCGTCTACGAGGCCAAGCACGCGCTACTTCGTCGCCCGACAGCGATCAAAGTCATTCGTGGCGTCGCCTCCGGCTCCGTCGCGGCGAAACGCTTCGAGCGGGAAGCGCAAATCACCAGCGAGATATCCCATCCCAATGTCGTGTCGCTCTTCGACTACGGCTGTTCCCCAGACGGCGTCTACTACTACGCCATGCAGCTGGTGGACGGGCTCACGCTACATGAGGTGGTTACCCGCAGCGGACCCCTGCCACCGGCGCGCGCGATGCATGTGCTTCTGCAGCTCGCCGCCGCCCTCGAGGTCGCCCACGCAGCCGACCTGGTACATCGGGACATCAAACCCCCCAACACCATGTTGTGTGGATCCCCGGGCACCGAGGATTTGGTCAAGGTTCTCGACTTCGGTCTCGCGAAACGCCTCGATGCGGTCGACGGCATCACCCATGGCGGCGCGGTGCTTGGAACTCCAACCTATCTGGCGCCAGAGGTCGCCTGGGGGGATGACGCAGGCAGCAAGGCCGCCGACGTCTATGCGTTCGGGGCGTTGGCATACTACGTCCTCACGGGGGGGCCGCCCTTCACCGGTGACACGGTGGCCCAGGTCGCCCGTGCCCACGCGGTGGACACCCCAGTGCCCCCGTCGCTAAGAAGCCCGAACGAAGTTCCCGCCGCCGTCGACGACCTGGTGCTTCGCTGCCTCGCCAAGGCTCCAGAAGAGAGATTCGCGGACGGAGCCGAACTGGCTGCCGGATTGCGCTGTTGCAAAGGCGTTCCCGAGTGGACGCGCTTCGAGAGCGAGGAGTGGTGGCGTTGCACCGGCGCGCGCCTGGTTGCCGAACGAGAGCGCAGATCTCCGAGCGAAGCGCCCGCAACGGAGGCTGGAACGGTCTCAGACATCCCGCCAACGCAGCACGCCACGCTCGCCTCGACCATCCCTTTGCTCTTGGAACGGCGTGTGGTGGGAGGGGTAATTGCTGCAGAGAAAATCGACTCAGTCTCGCCGGGTTTGCTCGGCCAACGAAGCCTTCGGCACTCGGGGAGAGTAACTCCGGTATAGCGAGGTTGTCCCTGCTGAAAACCTCACCCGGCGCGCGACCCTTGCTGTTGCGACTGGGATGACAAGACTCGCCACCTCATGCGCACCCTCCTCGTAGAAGTCCTTCGATTCGGTCTGTCGTTCTTCCGGTCTCGAGCGTCGCTCGCCCTCGAGCTCGTCGCACTCCCTCGAGCTCGTCGCACTAAGACGTCAGCTCGCCGTGCTCGGACGCCAAACGAAACGGCCCCGGCCTACGAACTCAGATCGGGTTCTCTGGATCGCCCTGCGCCGGCTCTGGCCAAAGTTGGAGCAGGCCCTCGTCATCGTGAAGCCGGCCACCGTGATCCGCTGGCATCGTGCAGGCTTCCGAGTGTACTGGTGGTGGAAGGGCCGACCGAAGGAGGACGGCCGAAGATCGCTCCCGAAGTGTGGCAGGCCATCCGGCAGATGTGGCTCGCCGATCCCACCTGGGCGCGGCCGCGCATGCACGCCGAGCTCGCGAAGCTCGGCATCACACGTCCGCACTTCGCGGCTGGCCGTTTTCCTCGCGCGCGGGCTCGACATGACGCAAATTTTGCCCCATGACGCACTGGATGTCCGAATTTTCACGCCCGACGGCGCCCACGGCGGGCGGCAAGCTTCTGCTCTTCGCTTTTCTTCTGGGGTTCGTGGCTAGCGCCTGCAACGGGCGTTCGGAGGCCGGTCCGGGGCCCTCGAAACCGCCTCCCGCGAAGGTGGTGCTTGGGAAGATCGTCGCCGAGCCGTTGGTGGAAACGCGCTCGTTTTTTGGTGAGGTGCATGCGGAATCCGACGCCAGTCTGAGCGCTGCGGAGGCGGGGCGCGTGACGAAAGTGCGCGTCGTCGCGGGCGACCAAGTGAAGAAGGGCCAAGTGCTCATCGAATTGGATGATCAGTTGGCCCGCGTGCAGCTCAACGAAGCGGTGGCGAGTCGCAAGGAAACGGCGGCGCAATTGGCCCAAGCCGACCTCGAGGTCGAGAAGTACACTCAAATGCGCGACGAACACGTCGTTTCCCTGTTGGAAGCGTCCCGCAAGGCGAGCGAGGCTCAGTCGCTCACCGCGGCCTCCCAGGGGCAGTCGGCTCGCGTAGCGCGGGGGGCGGAATTGTTGCGCCGCCACCGGATCCTGGCTCCTTTTGCCGGCACCGTCGCCTACCGCCATGTCGACCCGGGGGACTGGTTGGCCGCGGGCCAGGTGGCGCTCCAGCTGCTGACGGCATCCCATGTCGAAATCGAGGTGCGAGTGCCCGCCGCGATACTCGATGCGTTGGATCGAGTCCGTACTGTGACGATCGTCGAAGAGGGACACCGAGCGACAGCGCGAATCGAAAGCGCGGTGAATGCTCTGGACCCGCGGACTCGGACGGCCCTGCTCAGAGTTCTGGTGGAAGGGCACCCGGATTGGCTGCGCGTGGGGGCCTCCGTGAACGTCGAGTTCGCGGTCAGCCGTTCAGACGGGATCACCATTCCTCGGGACGCGTTGGTTTACGGAATCGCGGCGCCTCGCGTGTACCGAGTGAAGGATGGAATTGCCGAGTCGGTCGATGTGAAAGTCTTGGCCGCGGCCAACGAAAGGGCCCTCGTCGCCAGTGGGGAGCTGCACGTGGACGATCAACTGGTGGTGCGGGGCAACGAGCGCCTGCGTCCTGGTCAGCCCGTTACGGAAGAAAGCGCTCTAGTGCCGGCTTCAGCGCCATAGAGAGCATGAGTGAACCCGCTGCACCCGAGGCAGGCTTACTGGCGCGCGCGATCTCACGACCGACCACGGTCATCGCGCTGTTGCTGCTGCTCAGCTTCTTTGGGATCTTCTCCGTTTTTGACCTGCCGATCCAGCTGACTCCGGATGTGTCTACGCCGACCATCACCGTCGACACCAGGTGGCCGGGCGCGTCTCCCATTGAAGTGGAGTCCGAGCTGCTTGAAGAGCAGGAGGAGGTGCTCAAGAGGATTGCCGGACTCGAAGCCATGGAATCGACGGCCCGTTTGGGCAGCGGTGAGATCACGCTAGAGTTTTCGGTGGGCGCCGACTTGGATCAGGCCTTGGTACGGGTCTCCAATCAGTTGTCTCAGGTGCCGCGCTATCCAGAAAACGCAGATCAGCCGATCGTCTCCACCTCGAACGCCTCAGGTCCGCCGCTGGCGGTGATTTTGGTGCGTCACAAGGACGGCAAGCGCATCGCGCCCTATCGAACCTGGGTTGAAGATGAAATCGTTCCAGAGCTCGAGCGCGTCGAGGGCATCGCCAGTACGCGACTTCGCGGTGGCCAGGAGTCGGAGATCCACATCACGTTTGACGTCCGCGAGCTCGCGGCGCGGGGGCTCACCGTGGCGGACTTGGCGAGGCGCGTACAAGGTGAACTGCGCAATCGCTCCGCGGGTGACGTCGAGATCGGCAAGCGCCGTTTGCTGGTGCGCACGCGCGTGGCGCCCGATACGGCGCTGGACCTGCGGGACATTGTCCTGAGCACCGGGCCTTACGGTTCGCCCGTTCTGCTCCGCGATGTCGCGGAGGTCACCTATGGCCTGCGCAAGCGCACGGACTTTGCTATCGGCGACACCCGCGACGCCATCGCGGTGCTTCCGTCGCGCGAGGCTGGTTCCAATGTGCTTTTGGTGACCGAGCAGCTGAAGGCGCGGGTGGAGGCTCTCAACGAGCAACGGTTTGCCCCCGAAGGTTTGGTGCTCGAGGTTGTTAGTGACCAGACCGACTACATTTATGACGCCCTGAAACATGTCGGCCGTAACCTCCTGATCGGCGCGGCGCTGGCCATGGTGGTGCTGCTGGTCTTCTTGGGTAGCTTTTCGTCCGCGTTCGTGGTGGCCATTGCGATTCCGGTGTGCGTCCTGGGCACGGCGCTAGGCATGACTCTATTGGGGCGCAGCGTGAACGTGGTCAGCCTGGCCGGGATCACGTTTGCCGTGGGTATGGTCGTCGACAACTCGATTGTCGCGCTGGAGAATATCGATACTTGGAGAGCCCGCGAGCCGAACATCAAGGTCGCGGCACTCAAAGCGATTCGAGAAGTCTGGGGCGCACTTCTGGCATCGACCGCCACCACCGTAGCGGTTTTTTTTCCGATCATCGCTTGGCAGGGTGAGGTGGGTGAACTGCTCCGAGACATCGCCTATGCCGTGGCGATCTCCGTCACGCTGTCGTTCGTGGTGGCGGTGCTCGCAATTCCCAGTTTGGCCGCTCGGCTGCTGCAGGGCCGAGAAAAATCCGAAAAATCTTCACCGAGTCGGGCGCGTGCTTGGGGCATGAAGGCGCAAGCGACACTGGTGGGCGCTGTTGGTTGGTTGCTGCGGTCCAGCCGTCGTTCAATGCTCTTGGTGTCGGCGGCCGTGGTGCTCACAGGCGGCGTGGCCTACCAGATGCTACCGCCGATGGAGTATCTCCCCACCGGCAATCGAAATTTGATTTTTGGGATCGTCTTGCCTCCGCCTGGATTGAGCGTGGAGGAACTGATGCAGACGGGGTTCGAGACTCAGAAGATCATGGACAAGCACACTCAGGGCAAAGTCGATGGCGTGCCTCAAGTGGAGCGCAGCTTCTTCGTGGGCGACCCGGCCCAGTTGTTTATCGGTGCCGTTGCCAAGAACCCGGACGAAGTCCTCCCCCTGCGCGATTTCATGGGACAGCTGCATGCGCGCATCCCCGGTTCTATCGGCTTTGCCTCTCAAGCGGCGCTGTTCGCCCGAGGCATCGGCGAGGGGCGCGCCGTCGAGCTCGTGCTGAAGGGCAGTGACCTCAGCGAGCTGACCCAGACAGGGAAGGCGCTCTTTGGACGACTGCAGGCGGCGGTCCCCGGCAGTCGTGTGCGCCCGGTCCCCGTCCTGGACCTGGGCGCCCCGGAGCTCCACATTTTTCCTCGCCGCGAGCAGCTCGAACTTTCCGCAATGAGCAGCGAAGATCTGGCCTTGGTGGCCGATGCCTTCATCGATGGCGCGCGTATTGGCGACTACGGCGAAGACGGTGAACGCAAGATGGACGTTTTGATCAAGAGCGGCGATTTGGAAGACCGCGTCGTCGACGAAGGGGGACTCCTTTCCTCTCCCGTGGCAGATGGACGGGGTCAAATCGTTCCGTTCTCGGTGCTGGCGGACGTGAAGACAGTGGTTGGGCCGGTGGCGATTCAACGTCTGGAGCGTCAGCGCGCGGTCACCCTGCAATTGACGCCTCCGGACGAGGTCCCATTCGAGACCGCCGTTTCTCAGGTCACTGCCGCCGCGCAACAGGCCGCGGCCGATGGAGTCATCCCACCCACCATCGACGTTTCGTTCGGCGGAACAGCGGGCAGACTGGCGGCCGCGCAGAGGCAGTTCGCTGGGATTCTACTCGTGGCCCTCGTGATTTCCTACTTGTTGCTGGCCGCGCTCTTCGAGGACTTCGTCGCCCCCGTCGTGGTTTTGGTGGTGCTCCCCTTGGCGGCTGCGGGCGGAGTTCTGGCGCTCTCGCTCGTGAACCAATTTATCACGCCCCAGCCCCTCGATCTGATGACCGCGCTGGGGTTCTTGATCCTCATTGGAGTCGTGGTGAACAACGCCATTTTGATCGTCGACGGCGCTTTGGCGCGCCTGCGCGAAGGGGACTCGCTACCGATGGCCACCGAGAACGCCGTGGCAGCACGCGTTCGACCGATCTTCATGAGCACCCTCACTTCTCTGGCGGGCCTACTGCCGATGGTGTTGACCCAGGGCGCGGGTGGGGAACTCTATCGCGGCGTAGGCACCGTGGTGCTCGGTGGTTTGGCGCTATCAACGCTCCTTTCGCTCTTCGTCGTACCCGCTCTCTTTGTCGTGCTGTGGGCTGGGCGTCAGGTCGTCGCGGTGTCGGGCAAACGGATTCGGCGTGCGGCGGCGACATGAAACCAGACACGACTGCATCGCTTCCGGCGCGTGACGAGCTATCCAGCGCCGCCGGCGCGTTTCTGACGATCGCGGGCATCATGGCCGGGCACACGTTGCTGGAAACGGCGCGCGACGCGTTGTTCCTCGCGGACATTTCTCCGACCCACTTGCCGTGGGTGTATGTAGCCGTAGCGGTGGGGGCAGTCGCGATGCTGCGACTCCAGCGCGCCTGCAAACGCTACGAGAGTCGCAAGGTGCTTGCCCTGATGCTCTTGGCGTCTGGCGTCATGACGATGGCGTTCTGGATGGTGGTGGCGGCACTCGGCAAGGCTTCGCTGTACGCGCTCTACGTGTGGAGCGGCGTCTATTCGACGGTCGTCGTGATTCAATTTTGGTCGCTCGTGAACAGCTCGTACACGGTCGTGCAAGCAAAACGGGTCTATGGCTTCATTGGCGCGGGCGGCGTGGTCGGGGCGATCGCGGGGGCCGCGCTCGGTCGCGCGCTCGTGGAATCATTCCACGCGAGGGATCTTCTCCTCGCAGCGGGGTTGCTGCTCGTTGCTAGCGGGGTGGCGCCGTTGGTCGGTTTGAAGCCCGGTGACGTGCAGCCATGCGAACGCGACGGCGTTGCCGCGCCGCTTCGTCCGATCGAGCAGCTTCTCGCCATTGGCCGGGACCCCTACCTCGGTCGGCTGGGGGCGCTCATTCTCCTAGCCTCCGTGGTGCTTACCCTCATCGACTACCTGTTCTTGAGCACGGTTGCGGCGGGCATCGCTCCCGCGCAGTTGGCTCCATTCTTCGCTACCGTGAACGTCGTCTTGAACGTCTTGGCGCTTTTGGCGCAACTTGTCGCAGTGCCGTTCTTGTTGAAGAGGATGGGGGTCAGTCGCCTTCTACTCGTTCTGCCGTCGCTGCTATTCGTTGGCGGACTGAGTCTCGCCGCCGGCGGCGGCCTCATCGCTGCACTTGTGCTCATCGGTGCAGAGGGGTCTCTACGACACACGCTGCACCGGACGGCGACCGAGCTGCTGTATGTGCCGATTTCAGGTGAAGCTCGATCTCGCGCGAAAGGATTCATCGACGCGCTGGGACATCGCGGCGGCCAGGCCATCGCCTCGATCATCATCCTGGCTATCTCTTGGTGGGCAGCATCTCAGCTCGTGCTGTCGATCACTCTCACCGTTTGCGCGTTGGTGTGGGTCGTCTTGGCAGCGAAGCTCAAACGGCATTACCTGGACGTGTTCCGGCAGACCCTGGCGACGCGCAAGCTCCGGACCGAGGTGGACATGCCACCGCTCGATCTCGCGTCGCTGGAGTCACTCATTGCTTCACTCAACAGCACTAGTGACGACGAGGTGCTAGGCGCGCTCGAGCTCCTCGAGGCCGAAGGTCGGGTCGCGTTGGTTCCTGCACTGCTCCTCTACCACCCGTCGCGACGCGTGGTCGTGAGAGCGTTCGAGCTGTTCGAAGAGGCCGGTCGCGTGGACTTCACGGACATCGCCGACCGTTTGCTCGCCCACGGCGATCCAGAAGTGCGAGCCGCGGCGTTGCGGGCGCTGGCCGCGACGCCGAATGGAGAGCGGCGGCTCCGCTCGGCCCTGCAGGAGCCCTCGGCAATGGTCAGGGCCACCGCGGTGGTTGGGCTGGTAGCCCGTGGCTCTCTGGATGGAGGAACGGACCTGTTGGAGGAACTGACGCGAGCTGGGTCCTTGGAGGCCAAGGACGCGTTCGCGCGCGAGATCCGGCGCAAGCCACTCCAGCTCTTCGTTCCCGCGCTGCTCGAGTTGTCGCAATCGAACGAGACCGAGCTGCGCACTAGCGTGGCACGCGCCATGGGCGCGGTTGGAAACTCGCAGTTTCTGCCTGTTCTCGCTGAGATGCTCGCTTCGCGGGATGTCCGACCAGTAGCGCGTAGCGCGCTCGTGGCAATGGGAACGGCCGCGCTCACCTTCTTGCAGCGTGCCCTGTCGGACGTGGCGATGCCACACGAGATACGCAGTCATGTACCGCGGACCATCAGCCTGTTTCGTCCTGTTGAAGCGGCACGCATCCTGCTCGAGAGGTTGCCACTGGAGCGCGACATCACGGTTCAATTGAAGATCCTCCGGGCGCTCGGGCGACTACGCTCCGACAACCCCGGCCTGCGACTCGTGGCCGAACCGCTCCAGCGTGCTACCGCGGAGACAATCAACGAGGGCTTCCGCCTCTTGGACTGGCGCTCTTCGATCGAAAAAGGGGAGTTGGCGGAGCGTGGCTCTACGCCGCCGGGGAAGGCTCTTCTCCTCGGACTGCTCCGTGACAAGGAGAGGCAAGCGATCGAACGGCTTTTTAGGTTGCTTGGATTGCAACATGGTGGCGAGGACTTCGAAAAAATTCATGCCGGCCTACGCAGCGACGAAGCGGTGGCCCGAGCCAGCAGCACCGAGCTCTTGGAGCACACGCTCCCCGCGCCGCAGCGTCACGCGATCCTGGGGCTCACTGGCGACGGAGACGACCGCAAGAGACTGGCGCTCGCGTCGCCATACTATGAGGCCAGCGAACGGGACTACGAGGCCACACTCCGCACCATGCTCGAAGAAGGGAGCGACTCGGTCAAGTGTCTCACGGCCTACCACATTGCCGAGCTCGGGATGGAGCGTCTGAGGCCCAACCTCGAACGGATGAAGCTCCAATCCGACACGGTCGGAGAAGTCGTCGAGCGAGCCATCGAGATGCTGACGCGCCGCCCGCACGAGGTCATGAGCAATGCGCCCGCCGAATAGCGGCCGTTTCGTCTCGCCGTACAATCGGCTCTTGTACCTCAGGACGCTGCCACTTCTCGGAACACTGTCAGCGGAGGAGCTCGCAGTTCTCGGGGATCACATGCACGAAAAGTTCTTCCGCTCCGGAGACTCCCTACTGCGCGAAGGCGAGCCCGTCGATGCCATCCACGTCGTAGTCGAAGGGCGCGTGCGAGTAAGTCGTCAGGGCCGCGACTTCCGGGTTTTTGGGCCGCGCGATGCCGTCGGCGTTTTCGGGTTGCTCGCTCGGGCGGGGGAGGGCGTGCACGCGAAAGCAGAAGTGCCGACTCTCACACTGTCCCTGGATGCGGATGCGCTCGTGGACGTGTGCGAAGACCACTTCTCCATCCTGCACCACCTCTTGCGCGCCGTGTCCAAGCTCGTCATCGACGAGCGACGGGAGTTGCCAGGCAATGCCGGCTTCGACCGATCGTGGGACGATTCGGTGGTCTGCCCGGCTCGCTCGCTCGACATGGTCGAGCGCATGTTCTTCATGACACGCGCGCTTCCATTTTGGCAATCGAACATCGAAGCACTCGCCGGACTAGCCCGGCGTGTTCAAGAAGCACGCTTGGCCAGAGGGGAGACGCTATGGAAGTCCGGCGAAGCGTCGGACACGATCGCACTCTTGGTGTGCGGTGGCGTGAGCTGCAGGGTTGATGGCGGGAATCAGCAGTTTCGTGTCGGGTCCGGTGGTGTCGTTGGCGCTCTGGATGCAATCGCCGCGGTTCCTCGGTGGCACGAAGCCACGACCGAGAGCGAAACCGTGGTGCTTCGGCTTGCCCCGGACGATCTCGTCGATGTGATCGAGGACCACTATGACCTCGGAATGGATCTGCTCGCGAGCACGGCGCGCGAGCTTCTCGAGGTATTCGAGCAGCGAGCGGCGCTCGCGCATTCGTCGTGACAGACGGCTCGCTCCGCTAGAGTCCGAGGCAACGAGGCTCACATCACCATCTTTTGCACCGACCTGACGAACTCGTCATCGGTCTTGCCGAGTTGACCCTGCGTCGGCACCTCGAGGCCGCGCCGGACGGCTGGGCGGGCCCCGATCGCTTTGATCCACCGCGACAGGTGGGCGAGATCGCGGCTTTCGACGCCCGACCAACTCGCCGTCCGAGCCCAGCAGTAGTTGGCGATGTCGGCGATCGAATAGTCGGCGGCGAGATATTCACTGTCGCGTAGCCTGGTATCGAGCACGAAGTCGTCGTTGTCGTGGTATGGGGTGAACGTCGTAGTCTGCGCACGCTGCTCCCGAACATTCACTGAGCGGCGCCGAGCAGAAAAGCTGGACGAAATTTTGAGGGGTGGCGATTGAAACTTGTCTCGCGGGCGTAGCACCGTGGACGTCAGCCATGCCAAGGTCCACGCGGACGGGCGTCGAGGCGGTCGCGAGCGCCACCGCGTCCGTGCTCATCACCGGTGAGTCGGGGTTCGGCAAGGAACTCGAGCTCATGGCCCGTGCAATCCACGCGGCGAGCCAGCGCGCGTACGGGCCGCTGGTGAAAGTGAAATTGCGCCTCGGTGCCGCGAGATCTCTTCGCAGCGCCATGCCATCACGTTACCATTGTTCTCGGACGCCGCCTTAGAGCTAGAGCTAAGATTGCGGCGCGCCTCGACCGGAGAACACGCATGAACTCTTCCTCGCTTCGCTACCTGCCTCTGTCCCTGCTGTTGCTTCGCCTCGGCGTGCTGGTGGTGATGCTGCCGTGGACTCTGGATAAATTCGTCCGGCCCGAGCACTCGGCTGGCGTCTTCGAGAGCTTCTATGGCGTCGGGGGCGTGGCCTCCACGCTCTTCTTGGCTATCGGCACAGTGCAGTTGTTGATCCTGCTCGGCTTCGCTCTGGGTTACGCCAAAATCTGGTCGTATGGCGCCGTATTGGCCATGCACACGGTGTCCACGCTGGCTTCGTGGAAGATGTACCTGACGCCGTTTGCCGACGGACCGAACCTGCTGTTCTTCGCCGCCTGGCCGATGCTGGCGGCCTGTGTCGCCTTGTTCCTGCTGCGCGATCACGACACCCTCGCCTCGCCGGGCTCGCCCAGGTCATAGAAACGTACGCGTTCACGGGTTCCAAGGCGTGATCCTGCGGCGGACGAGCAAGTAGCCGGCACAAGAGAGTTGCGCCAAACCAATCGGGCAAGCAACGCGCGGAGCTGGGCGCTCGGACACGACATCGACGATGCGCTAGAATGGCGAACGCGAGATGAAACCGCGACTCGCCATAGCGCTCATCGGAGTCACGCTGATCGCGACGGCATGCAGCGATGAGTCGCTCCAACCGCAAGAGGGTGATGGTGCGGCAGGGGCTGGCGGCGCGGTGTACGTTCCGATAGGCGGATCGGCGGGAGCTGCCGAGGACAGTGTAATCGGTGGAACCGCCGGCGCTGCTGGAGCCGGCGGCAGCGCTGGTGGTGGTGGGCCGATGGAGGTGCCTTGCGGGGACACTTCTTGCAAGGCTAGTCAGCCCTTCGGCTCGACGACAGTCGCAGGGTGCTGCCTCGCTCCCGGCGCATGCGGGCTCATCCCGCCGGCCTATGCGGCATACGTTCTCAGCCACGAGTGTCACGAGGTGAATCAACCAACGGGTGCCGGTACGGACTGTCCGGGCTTTCTTTACAATCGCTTCCAACTGCCGATCCCAGGCTGTTGTCGAGCGGACGGAGTGTGCGGCATCGTGTTCGGGCCCTTCGGGTGTATCGAGAACCCAAGCTACTATTCGAGGTGCGACTAAGGCGGCGTCCATCAATTGGGGAAGCGGTCACGGACATAGTCGTCAGCCGATCGTGTAGTTCCAGTCGCCGTGGACGCGGCTCGGCCTCAAGTTGATGGCAGCAAACTGTTCGTCGGGGCGCGCACACCTGCGCCATCAAGGCAGATGGCACGCTCTGGTGCTGGGGTTCGAACCGCTGGGGTGCGCTCGGTCACACACCCGCCCCCAACGACTGCCCCGAAGGAGAATACTTCGGAAGTCCGCCAATTCCGTGCGCAGCGCCCCGCAGCAGCGTAGCCGCGAGGAGCGACGGGTGGGGGCTCAGTTTAGCCGCGCGACCGAGCCAAGGTCGCGTGCAGTAGCGGCAGCACCGCCACGTCCTTCGCCCGACCAGCCTTCTCCTTCACCTCGATGAGCCTTTCGAGACCGAGCACTCGCACCTCGAGATCCTCGATCTCCAACACTACAGTATCCGAAGTGAGGTCGTCGTACTCGAGGTCGTCGAGCGCACCCAACGCGTCGACGATCCCGTACTTGGTCATCAACAGCTTGTGTCCACGTGACTGCAGGTGAGATTCGTTCGGCACGAGCCGCCGGTCATCACCCCGAAACACCGCTTCCAGCTCCTCCAGAGCCAGCAGCAGTCGCGCGATGTTTTCCGCTTCGCGGGAGTAGAGGATGTCCAGGTCGAACGTAACTGCGGGCGCACCTTGGAGGACGCCGGCTGTCATTCCCACGACGATGAACTGCACCCCGTGTCGAGATAGCAGCTGGATGACTTCGAACGACTTAGTCGGAGTCGTCATCCCGCATCATACGTCCGAGCGAGAGGGCCGTTTCGTAGAGCATCGACAGGCGCTCGCGGGGGCTGAGCTTCAGCATGAGATCGATTTGCGTTACGTCGACACCCTCTTCGTCGAAGGCTCCGGCGTTGAGCTCACGAATCTGGTCATCTGCGCGGGTGATGCCGCTCGCCATGCGTCCAACCTACCACGGCGCGCACTAGTGTGCGGCCACGCCTACCTCCCCGTCTCGCGCGCAGCCCGGCGAGTCGCGCGATGCATGGAAAGATACGCTCACGCGCGCCCCGCGGTCGCAACGCCCTGCCGGGCGCGCCGCCTGACGTGATTCGAGACTGAGCGGTTCGAGCGTGTTCTCCCCGCGCGATGACGAGCTCTCGCCGCACGTACGAGCGGCGCGAAGGGCAATCGAAGCTGGAAAAAGGCCCGCCCTCCGCGAAAACTCCATAACCGCAGAAATCGTGCGCCTTCTTGTGTCAGCTAGAGTCGCCAGCTCATGCGCACGCTCCTCGCGTTCCTCACCGCGATTCTCCGTTCGACGCTCATCTCGCGGCGTGATCTCGCCCTCGAGAACGCTGCACTTCGCCAGCAGCTCGCCTCGTATCAGCGGGGCAAGAAGTGTCCACGCTTGAAGCCGAGCGAGCGGGCTCTCTGGGCCGTGCTGTCGAGATTCTGGGCCAACTGGAAGTCGCCGCTGGTCATCGTCAAGCCGAAGACGGTCATTGGCTGACACAAGCAGGGTTTCAAGCTCCTTTGGCGAGGGAAGTCTCGAACCAGCAAGGTCGGTCGTCCCCGGATCCCGAGCGAGCACATCGCACTCATCAAGCGCATCAGCCGCGAGAACCCCGGTTGGGGTGAAGACAGAATCGCCGGCGAGCTCGCTCTAAAGCTCGGCGTCCGTCATGCCGAAAGCACCATTCGGCGCTACATGGTCCGTGGACCCGATC
>JAJDAH010000375.1 GCA_029261965.1 Polyangiaceae bacterium | reverse complement strand
GGGCGGCGCTGGAACGGGCGGCGCTGGAACGGGCGGCGCTGGAACGGGCGGCGCTGGAACGGGCGGCGCTGGAACGGGCGGCGCTGGAACGGGCGGCGCTGGAACGGGTGGCGCCGGCACCGGTGGCGCCGGCACGGGCGGCAGCGGCGGCGCCGCATGCGTTGCGGAGGGCATGACCACCTCCCAAGGCGGTTCGCCTTGCTGCGGCGGATTGATGGCGGTCCAACAGACCGACCCCGGTGAATGCGCGCCGATCGCCGGCGTGCTCGTCTGCCTCGATTGCCCGAATGGCTCGTGCGGCACTGGCGAGAACGGCTGCAATTGCGCCGCCGATTGCGGTTAGCGAAGCCGCTCCGCAGGGTCCGACGGCTACTCTCGAGCTTGGCTCAACTTGCGTGGATCCCCTCGCGCGTGTAGGTTTCTGCCCACTCGAGCCAGCCGACAGCCAGCGCGCCCGCTGAGACCGCAAAGAATGCGGGCCACGGGGCGAGCTCAGAACCGGCAGGCGTGACGACGGTGCGACTAAGCGCCGGGCGGCTCCCATCCGACCCCGACTGCCGAGGATGGACCGTTCTCCAAAGGCCCGCGAAACAGCGGGAGGCAGTCGAGTGAGTAAAATCGATTCTGTGACTTTTTCCAACTCCCGGCGCCCCAGGCGTCGTTTCCAAAAGAGCTCCGGCGGACGCCCGGCACGTCCGAACGGCACGAGCCCCGCGGCAGCGCGACCGGCGCCGATTCAGCGACCCGCAACACCCGAACAGCTCGAGGCGATTGCCGCTTCGGCGTTCACCAAGGTGGGTCTCGCTCCGGCGCTAGTGCGCTCGGTGATCGAGGAAGGCTACGAGACCCCGACCCCCGTGCAGGCCCAGGTCATCCCCCACGCGCTCGATCGAAGAGACGTGCTGGCCTGTGCCCAAACCGGCACGGGCAAGACGGCAGCGTTCATTCTCCCGATCCTTCACCACCTGTCTGCTGCGGGCGCGAAAAACGGAGAGATCCGTGCGCTCGTGCTCACACCCACGCGTGAGCTCGCTGGCCAAATCGCCGAGAGCGCCCGGGTATACGGCCGCCATGTCGAGGTTCGACATGCGGTCATCTATGGCGGTGTCAGCCAACTGCGACAAGAAAAGGCGCTTCGTGCTTCGCCCGACCTACTCGTCGCCACCCCTGGTCGCCTGCTCGATCTCATGCAGCAAGGCCTCGTCCGTTTCGATGGCGTGACCCATTTCGTGCTCGACGAAGCCGACCGAATGCTCGACATGGGGTTCGTGCACGACGTGAAACGGATTGCCAAGGCGTTGCCCGGGCATCCACAGACGCTGCTGTTTTCGGCAACCATGGCGCCGGCGATCGATTCGCTTGCGCGTGGCATGCTGGAAAATCCCGCACGCGTTTCGGTGAGCCCGAAGGTGACGACCGCCGAGACCGTGGAGCAATCGGTAGTGTTCGTCGCGAAGGCCGACAAACAAGCGGCTCTGCGCGACGTGCTCGGCGACGAAGACGTCGAACGAGCTCTCGTCTTCACTCGCACCAAGCACGGTGCCAACCGCCTGTCGAAGCAGCTCGACCGAGCGGGGATCTCGTGCGAGGCAATTCACGGCAACAAGAGTCAAGGGGCGCGTGAGCGAGCGCTGGCGTCATTCAGAAGTGGAGCCACGCGTGTGCTCGTGGCCACCGACGTCGCAGCTCGCGGCATCGATGTCGAAGGCATCTCCCACGTCATCAACTTCGACCTGCCCAACGTCGCCGAAAGCTACGTGCATCGAATCGGCAGAACCGGGCGAGCCGGCGCCGTGGGTCGGGCAATTTCGTTCTGCGCGGCGGATGAACGCAGCTTGCTCGTCGACATCGAGCGACTGATTCGTACACGCTTGCCTGTCACCGGCGATCCCCCGGCCCCAGAGCCCGCGCCTGCGCCCGCCGCTGTGCCGAACCGTGCGCCGAAAAAGCGGTGGCGTCGAAGAGGCGCACGCCCGAGCTGAACTGGAACGGCATCGCCGCTCAAGGCATGCTGTGCTGCTCGATCTGGACGCTTTCGCCGAACGGATTTTGCATCAGGTCGGCGCCGTAGCGCTCGTCGTTCTTTACGTATCGACCGAATAGCGCGGTCAGAAAGAACCTCGTGGCCGCGTGCACTTCGGTGTCGGGTAGATAGGTGAACGTCTCGCCGTTCTCTCGTGTGCCGTCACCGCAACCGTCGCCCAGGGCTGGGAACAGCAGGCAGAGGTTGCTGAACGAAAAGTGTCCGGCGTCGACCACCCGGACGAGCATCTTCGGACCGGTGGCGGCGGCGAAGCTCGCTTCGATCGTGGAGCTCGGGATGCTGCCGTCCTCCGTCCCGAGAACGTGCATCACGGGGCGGTCCATGACCGTGGGCGCCACGAAACCGGCGACGGGCGCTCCCGCTTTGAAGCGCTCGTCGATGGCGAGCGCCTCGACCGCGGCGAATCCGCCGAGGTTGTGACCGGTCACTCCGACCGCGTCGAGGTCGACCTTGCCGGTGAAACGGCCGGAAGGGTCGTCGGAATTCCACTTGCTCATCACGTCGACGAGGAAACGCACGTCTGCGACTCGGTCGGAGAAGGCGAGATTGGGATCGGTTCGGTACTCCTCGCTCGCGACGACGGCGTCGGGCACGGCGACCTTCAACAGCTCCATGGTCGTCATCAGGGTCCCGTCGGGAAGTAAAGACACGATCGAGCTGCCGGTGTGGTCGGCGCTGATGACGATGTAGCCGTGTGAGGCCAACCATTCGGTGAGGAAGAACGATTGAAACCGAACGCCGATGCTGGCGTGAGAAAAGACGATCAACGGAAAGGGTCCGCCGTGGTCGATGGGAGCGTTGGGCACGCTCCCGGTCGGATCTTCGAGCAGCCCGTCGAGCGCGTCGGGATCGAGACCGAGAAACGGCGCGACCGCCGGAAGCAGCTCGACGGCGCGTTCGCCGATGAACTCGGCGAAGGTCCCGCGGGGTAAGCTCCGCGTCTGCTCCTGTGCGGGGTACCAGACTTCGATCGGCAGCGTGCGCCGGTCGTTGGGCGCGTCCGTCGACAGCTCGGCGCGAGTTTCGTCGATCACGAAGCCGCTGACGTTGCCGACGGGGTAGGGACCGAGCGCCTCGGGCGCGTAGTACACGGGCGCCTGGGTGGGCATGGGCCTTGGCTCGCCCTCGTCCGCCTGGCTGGACCCGCACCCAAGAGCGGCCATCGCAAACACCGCGGCAAAACCACTCCGAGCTATTCGTGCGACCGCCATATGTACGAAATAGTACATATGTGAGGAGAGCGCAAGGACAGCGTCGAGGGGGGGGGGCTCCGGCGGAATTCGAAGGCCGCGGCCAGCGCTCGGCCAAAGCGAAGACGACACGACACGGTCGGCTCGCGCGGGTGGGGCGACGCGCTCAGCTCCGGCGGGCTTCGAGGCTGCCGAAAACCGTCCGGCCCCCGAGAACTGTCGTGCGCACCTCGGCCTCCGCGAGCGATGTCGGGGTGAGTGGAGCGTCCAAGACGACGAGGTCCGCGCGCTTGCCGATTTCGAGCGTGCCGCACTCGTCGGCGCAACCGCACACCTCGGCGGCGGCGCGCGTGTACATCGTGAGTGCCTCGAACAGCTCGATGCACTGGTCGGGTTCGAACACGTTGCCGCGAGCGGTGCGCCGCGTCACCGCGGACCGCACGCCGTCGAGAGGAACGAAACCTCCGACGGGGTGATCCGAGCTTCCTGACACGAGCACACCTCGGTCGAGCAACCAGCGCAGAGCGCCGTTCTTCACGCGGGGGATCGACGGGGCCTGGGCAAACGCTGGTAGGCTCAGAAAATGCGGTTGAGTGACGACGGCCGCGCCGACGTCGGCGATACGGTCGACCAAGTCGTCACTCAGAAACGTCGCGTGTTCGATCCGCGGCCGGCCCGCATCGCCGAGCCGGCCCCCGACGGTTTCGTAAGCATCTAGCGCGATGTCGACGGCGGCGTTGCCGATGGCGTGAGTGGCAACCGCGAAACCACGGTCGACGGCGGCTCGAACGACCTCGCGGGCTTCTGGTCGTTCGTAGATGTGGATACCCGTGCGAACTTTGCGACCGACGCGCGGCGCGACCGAGAACGCGTTGCGAATGGGATCGAGCGATCGAAGCTCGAGGGCGAGCTTCCAAGTGCCTACCGTCACGCCGGCGGTTTGCCACCAGCTGAGACACATCGCGCACCCCGGCGCCCCGTCGAAGACGAGCTTCACCGGCCCGAAGGTCAACAGGCCCTGCTGCTCTCCGGTGACCGGGCCGTCGAGGGCTTCCCACGGTGCCTCGAGGTAACCACTGGTGGACACCGGCATGACGATGGTGGGGACGACGAGCACGCCCCTCTCATCGGCCTCCCGGTAGAGCACCACCATGTCGCCGGGCACGGTCGCGTCGGCGATGCGGGTGATTCCCGACTCGACGAGCGCCTGGTGATGTTCGCCCAGTCGGGAAAAGAACGCCTCGGCAGTCTGGCTGATCAAGCTCGCGCGCGCCAGAGACTCCACCCGACTCATCCCGCGCTCCACGAGCAGCCCGTTCGGCAAACCGTCGGCGCCACGTTCGATTGCTCCGCCCGCGGGATCCGCCGTATGCCGGTCGATGCCGGCGAGCTCGAGCGCGCGGCTGTTCGCGACCGCGCGGTGAAAGCTGTACTGGAACGCCATCAGCGGTCGATCCGGCACGGCTTCGTCGAGCTCCTGGCGCGTGGGGGGTCGGCGTTCCTCGAGCAGGAGCTCGTCCCATTGTGTCGCCACGAGCCAGCGCTCGTCTTCGATCGAGCGGGCGACGGTTCGGAGCGTGTCCTGTAGCGACGCGATATTCGTCACCCTCGGGGGCGTCAGTCGCACGAGGCCACTGTAGAGCGACACCATGCTGGCGTGATGGTGGGGATCGATGAATCCCGGCAGGACGGTCGCTCCGGCCGCGTCGTGAACGATGGCGTCGTCGCCGGCCGCGCCGAGCACGTCTTCGCGTGTCCCCACGCCGACGATGTTTTGGTTTCGCCACGCGACGGCTTCGGCGCGGCTGTCGATGGCGTCCATCACGCGCACGTCGGCGTTGACGAGGACTTGCGTCTTGGCCGTAGCCTTTCGGTCGCTCACGGGTGGCCACGTTAGGCCAACGCGACCGCGGCCGCCAGCAAGCCCGTGGCGTGCGTAGCGTCGCGACGCGAGTATGATGCTGCGCCGTGACGACGATCCGACAAACCCTGCCTGCGCTCTACGGGCGGATGCTGGCTCCGATTCTCGACGAGCTGTCGATGCCCGAGCGACTCGCCACGTGCGACGACTGCGCCATGTGCCGCCCCGAAGCGCCCTCGGGTGTGCTGCAATTCCGGCCGGACACCAAGTGCTGCACCTATCACCCGAAGCTGCCGTGCTACCTCGTCGGTGCCCTGCTCGACGACACCGATCCGGCGCTCGACGAGGGTCGACTACGGGTTCGACAGAAGATCGGCGCGCGTATCGGAATTACGCCGCAATGGGTGGCGCCGCCGAAGAAGTTCAACGTGTTGCTCCAGGCGTCTCGCAACAACAGCTTCGGGAGGTCGGCGAGTCTGCTCTGCCCGTTCTACGAGAAGAGCGACGGCAACTGCACGATTTGGAAGTTCCGGGAAAGCGACTGCTCGACCTTTTTCTGCAAGTACGAAGAAGCGGCGGATGGGCAGAGCTTTTGGCGAGCAATGGGCGCCTACCTCGTGCTCGTCGAACGGGGGCTGAGCGCTTGGGCTGCGAGGCAAGTCGACCCCTCGACTCGTGAGCCACCCGCGCGCCGCGACATGACGGTTGAAGAACTCGAGGATCGGCCTCCGAGCGACGCGACGTACCGATCGTATTGGCGTGCGTACGTCGGGCGAGAGGAGGAGTTCTATCGGGCGTGCGCTGCGGCCGTATCCGATCTCGACCACGACCGACTGGTCGAGATCGTGGGCGCCGACGCCCACGCCGAACGCCTTTCCGCCGTGAAGTCTTCGTTCGAGCAAGCAAAGGACGGGCACGTTCCCGAACAGCTCGTTTTGGCACCGGACCTGCGTCGTGTGTCCCGCCAAGGCCCGCGCGAACATGTGGTGTCCTACAGTCGATACCACCCCGCGGTGCTCTCCTCCGCGCTCTTGGACGCGCTCACGGCATTCGATGGTGAGCGTTCCACGACCGAGGCGCTCCGGGCGGTCGCCGACGCCGGAGTCGAGCTCGAAGAGTCGGAGCTCGAGGGGCTGCTACACCAACGGATCCTCGGACCGCCGGAGCAGAAGTAGCGGCTCGCCGCTCTTTCTTGGATGCCTTCGGCCGATCGTCCACGCGATCGGTAGTGACACGAGCGCGACGAGATCGCTCGGATCCGGAGTCAGCCCGATGCGACCGAGGGGCGGGATGGTGTCCCCCACAGCGAGATCTCCCAGCGCGAAGAACCCCCACTGGACCGCCCCGAGACCGATTCGGTATGCCTCCGACGCCGGCGACCACACTTGGATGAGTGCAAACGCGATCCCGGTCGCTATGCAGGCGCTCAGCAGGATTCGGCCGGAGTCGCGTGCTTCTTTGGAGCGAAGTTTTTGCGCGATCTCCCAAACGCCGAGCAAGAAGAGCGGAAAGAAAATCAGCCCGGCGAAATCGGACAGTTTGCCAGTGACGACGCCGGGCCAAGCCGCTTTCCACCAATGGTCGTTGAGGACGAGCACCGACAGCGCCCCGACCGACACGGGGTGAAGTAGCGCCTCGGCCGCGACGTGCGGTCGCGGCTCGGGCTTCGCGATCGTTCTGGGGCCTCGTGCCAACATGAGTTCAGTCTTCGTTCACGTCGATGAAAGCGTCCTTCGGAGCGCGGTCCGAGTCGTCTACCCGACCATGAACGGTCCAATCGATGTCCGCGGTGTCGCCGTCGCTCGGGTTCACGAGCGAAATGAGCGCCGTGTATCCGCCCCCACAGCTCGACGTGCAGGGGTCGTCGATGCCGATGGCCGCTCCCATGTCACCGGTGTCGGAGACGGCAAACACGTCCTCGACGCTCTCGCCCGTATCGTCTGATGTCAGGCGGATCTGAACCGACACCACCGAGTCCGTCGGGCTCGCAATGGCCTCGAAGGTCACGCGGTGCGCTTCGCTCGAATCGACCGTGAAGTGCAGCGCCGTCTCCGGGCGGTCCGCCGTGAGCCGTTGGTCACCCGAGATCTGGTCGGACAGGGCGGGCACGTTCTGCGACGTCGCGATCGACGCGCCCGCGGCGAGCAGCACCCCCGCGTAGGCGCAGAGTTGGCGAATTCGAGACGGCTGGAGCATGCCTAGGGTTAACATGCTCCGAGCTGCTGCAAGCCCCGTGCTCAGCGAAGCTCGCGGGCCGAATCGCTGAGGATTGGCTCAGCGCTCCCTCCTCGCGACCAGCGCCCCTGATCGCCATGTCAGCCAGGGGTCCGAGCGGAGTTCACACTTCGGCAGCCGTCGTTGAGGTCGACGCTGAGACCCGATACAGCCTTTTGCATGGACGAAGCCAAGCGGGGCGAGCTGCGCGCCCACTTCCAACGGTTCGACGCCGACTCGAACGGGGCCATCGATCAGGCCGAGTTCGGACAACTGCTCGTGGCGATCGGCGTTCGGTTGACCGCGGAGCAGGTTCAGGTGGCGTTCAGCGCCATCGACATCGATGCCAGTGGTCAGATTGATTTCGGTGAGTTTTGCCAGTGGTGGTCGAGCCAGTGATGCGCCGAGCGCTCGGGGCGCTGTCGCTGATGCTCGCGACCGCATGCGGAAGTTCCACGGGCGGCTCCACTGGCACGGTGGATGCGGGCGGAGCGACGGGGGGCATGGCTGGCGCCACGGGTAGCGGTGGGGCGGCGACCGGTGGGGGCCCGGGTTCCGGCGGTAGCGGGGGGTCGGGCGGCGGCGCATCCGGCGCAGGTGGCCGCGGAGGCACCGCTGGCGGATCGGGATCCGGCGGTGGCGGTAGCGGGGGCGGACCGGGAACCGGCGGCGGCGGTGGTGCGGGCGGTGGTGCTGGTGCGGGCGGCGGTGGCACCGGTGGTGTCGCGGGCGCCGGCGGAGACGGCGGCTCGGTGCTCTATGGTTTCTGCGACGTGCCGACGGGTCTAATCCGCGTTGCTGTCACCAAAGCGGACACTACGCGCGACGTCTGCTCGACCGTCACGCTGGTTTTTCAGGGTGGGGGAAACCCGGCGTTCGCGGTGAGCACGCCGACGGATTGGGCGGTCGAGTCGGCGCGCGTCTTCGATGGTGCGGCGGCCTGCGCGTCGTTCCCCAGTCCGGGACCCGGCAACGCGGACGCCACATCCGCAACCGGTACGTTGAGGTTCGACTTTGGCGACAGCGGCGTTTTTCCCGTATCGGCGACGTTCGACATGACGCTCGGTTTTGCGACGGGCGCCCCCTTCGTCCCCACCAGTGAGCGGCTCGTCGCAGACGCCGTCCCACTGGCCGGCTCCTGTTCCCTCTAGGACGGTCAAGTAGCCCTCCGGGATTCAGCCCGGCGGCACGAAACAGCCGGCCTGAGCAACGCGACAGTGCTCTTCACTCGTGAAGAGCTGGCCGCAATCCTGTCCGGCGCAATCGCATCCGCCGATTCCGACGCAGCCACTGCCGTTCCACGAGTAGCCGAAAAACGCGGCGCACGCTCCGACTCCGCGCGCATCCATAGGATCGCATGCCGGCGGGCAGAAAATGTCGGGGCAACCGCCACCGATGGGCGCGCAGAGTCCACAGTTCTGATCGCAACAGAACTCGCCCGGCTGGCAGATGTCGCGACCGCAAAACCCTCCCCCGGGTCCGCCGGCGTCCACCGGCGGAGGCGGGCAACCAATGGTGGGGCACCCCTGGTTGGGGAGCGCGCAGATGCCGCAGTTTTCGTTGCAACAAACCTCGCCCGGCGAGCAAATCGCTGGTCCGCACGGGATCCCAAGTGGGCCGCCGTCCGGCGGCGGCACACACGCGATGTTCGGGCAAGCGTTGCTCGTTCCGCAGATCCCACAAGCGTCGTCGCAGCAAATGCGACCGGCTTCGCACGTGACCGGACCGCAGGGCACGCCGCCGGTTCCGCCACCAGTCGCGCCGCTTCCACCGCTGCCCGGACCACCGCCGGTGTTCGAGCTGCCACCACTGCCGGGGCCACCGCCAGTCGCAGGGCCTCCGCCAGCCGCAGGGCCTCCGCCCGTTGCCGTGGAGCCGCCGCTTGCCGGCGCACCGCCCGTGCTACCTGCCGACCCACCACTGCCGTCGGAATCACCGTCACCGAAGCTCTGGCCACCGCAGGCCTGCGCCACGGCCGCCATCATCGCAAAGGCGAGCGTGTAGCCTGCCGCTCGCGTCAAAGGGTTCGTTCGCAAGGTCGTCATGGTCGCATCCTCCCGCGGCAGGCGATCAACCGCGCGTCGTTGGAATCATGTCATCGCAGGAAGCGTGCCACGCGCCTGGCGTACAGATTTCGCGAGGTTGGGGACCTCGCGCTGGGCCAGTCTGGCACAAAGCCCGACATCACTGGGCGCCGACCCATCGCGCCCCGGCGGTCAGTCTGCGGCGCGCCGCAGCCGTTCGGCGCTCGTGATGAGCGATTGCAGCGCTCCGTCCTGCTCGCGCGCGCCCTCTTCGAGACGGCCGGCGGCGGCCAGCGCTTGCTCGGTGCCGCGCGTTTGCGCGCGCTGCGAGGCGTTCAACTGGTTCACCATGTTGCTGATGTTTTCGATCGACTGAGTGATCTGGCGGCCGCCCCGCGCCTGCTCTTGGCTGCTGCGCTCGACTTGTTGGCTGATGGCGCGCATCTTTTCGCCGCTCTTCATGATGAGCTCGGAGCCGCGGGCTTGTTGGGCGGTCGCCGCGGCGATTTGTTGAACGGTTTCGGCGATGCGGCCGATGGCGTCGGTGACCTGTTTGCTGCCCTTCGCCTGCTCGACGGTGGCCCGGGCGATGGCTCGAACCATGTTCGTGCTCTTCTGGGAGCTTTCGAGGATCTTCTTCAACGCGCGCTCGGCCTCGTTCGAGACCTCGACGCCTCGGTCGACGTTCTGCGCCCCCCGCTCCACCGCTTGGATCGCATTGCGACTCTCGGCCTGAATCGTCTTGATGAGATCCGCAATCTCCTTCGTGCTCGCTCCGGCACGCTCGGCTAGATCCTTGATTTCGTCCGCGACGACGGCGAACCCCTTGCCGTGCTCACCCGCTTGGGCGGCGATGATGGCGGCGTTCAGCGCGAGCAGGTTCGTTTGCTCGGCAACCTCGTCGATGACGTTCAGAATCTGTCCGATGGCATCGATTCGGCTGCCGAGGTTCGAGATGACCGCGACGGCCTCCTGGCTGCTCTCCTTGATCCGGTAGATTTCCCCGATCGTCTTGAGAATCGACTCGGCGCCGCGCTCGGCGTCTTGGGCGACCTCTTCGCTCAAACGCGCGGTCTCGTTGGCGTTCGACTGCACTTGGTCGATGGAGACGTCCATCTCGTTCATGCTCGAGCTGGTTTCCTCGGCGGTCAGCGAGAGGGCGTCGACGTTCTTGGCGACTTCTTTGATCGAGAACGCCATCTCTTCGATGGAGGCGACGGTTTCCCGCACGCTCGATGCCAGCTCGCCGATGTTGTCGGCGACCTCGTCGTTGGTCGCCGTCATCTCGAGAATCGAGGAGCTGCTCTCCTCCGCGCTCGCGGCGAGCACTTCGACGTGTTGGGCGATGTCGTGCAAGGACGCGCTCATCTCTTTGACGAACGCTGCCGTCTGCTGACTCGAATCGATCTGGGCCGAGACTCCATCGGTCAGCATGCGCAAGCTGTCGGTGACACCTTTGCTGGCCGCGTCGGCTTCAGTGCCCCGCTCGTCGTCTCTGGCTCGGTGCTCCTCTACCCGGTCGGCCACCTCGTTCAGGGCTTCGAATGCGCGCCGCGTCGTTTCGTTTGCGTCCGCGGGCACGGTTGACGACTGGCCCTCGGCGGCGTTGCGCGCGGCCTCGGCCAAGGCATCCGAATGCGTCTCCGACGCACCGCTGCCCGCGAGGTAGACGGCGACGAGGCCGAAGACTGCGACCAGGGCAGCACCGACCCACGGCGGATCGAGCTTGGCCACGAACGCCACGATGGCCGCCGCCGCAATGACCCCCATCAGGGCGAGCTGGCGCTGGGAGGGGTTGCTCATCTTGGCGAAAGGCGCTGAACCTAGGTCGAGCACCGCGGCCAGCGAAGTTTCGCCTAACCGCGCGAGTCCCCGAGAGTATTGGGGGTACGCGCCGCTAACAAGCCCGGACTCGCCCTCGCTCAGCTTGGCCGAGCGGGGCGGTTCTCGTCGGGCAGCTTATAAAAGCCCTACTTTTTGGGGGCGGCTTTCATCGCCGACGGGTGGCGGCGGACTCGGTTCGGCTTGGTAGGGGCCTTTCCGCTCTTCTGAGGATTGGTCCAAACCAGCCACGGGTCCTTCGAGCCCCGCTTCGCCGCCTTCGTCGCGACTGTGGTTGGGCCGGTAGGCGTGGTCGTGGGGCGCGGCTTGGTGGGGGCGGGTTTGATGCCCTTGGGCGGCATGGGACGCGCCGTCACCCGTGGAGGGGCTGGTCGTCCTGCGGGGACGTTGGGTCGGATCCCCGTCGGCGGTCGTGTGGCTGCCGGGTTCGGGCGCACCGTGTGCGACGCGTTGGCGAAGCGCGGGGGTGTTTTTGTCGTTCGTCCCACCGGAGTGGCGACGGGTCGTGCGGGATACGGCCGAACATGGGTCGCCGGCGCGGTGCCGACGTGGCCGGGCGCTGCCCCGCGCGTGCCGTTCGCCACCGCTACCGGCGCCGGAGCATGGCCCGGTGCGCGAGGAGCCGCATGACCGTGCGGGGCGCCGTAGGCGACTCCCACTGGCGGCGAGGTGCTGAACTGATGCGCGCCGCCGGCGCTGTGCGTGTAGATGGTGCACGCGTTGCTGGCGAGGGCGAGAGCGGCGGCGGTGCCGAGGAGCAGCGAATTGGGGAATCGGGGAGTTTTCATGGCCTTGTTGTTCTTTCTTACGGCCAAGGACCTCAGAGTCTCCCCGGCATAGAGCTTTTGCTCTAGTTCGCCATTTCGCCGCCCGTCAGCGGGGTGCTGGTCGGTGCCTGGGGCAGGAGCGAAGGTCCGCTGATCGGCATGACGATTGTGAACTCCGCGCCCCCGGCCGGAGCGTCCGCGTAGCTGATCTCGCCGGCATGCTCGACGACGATTCGATGCACGATGGCGAGCCCGAGCCCGGTCCCGGCCGGTTTGGTGGTGGCATACGGTTCGAAGAGCTGGTCGCGCATCTCTGGTGAAACGCCCGGACCGTTGTCTCGAACCCGAACCGAGACGTGGTCGCGCCCCTCGGGCTGAACCGAGACGACGACCTCCGGCTCATCGCTCTGAGCGGCCGCATCGATCGCGTTCTGGACGAGGTTGGTGAGCACCTGCACCATTTGGTCGGCGTCGGCGCGGATCGTGGGGCACTGGCTCACGTCGAGGGTGACCTTCGCGGCGCCTTCGGCGTGCAGACCGACGACCTTTCGCGCGACTTCCACCAGGTCGAGGGAAGCCGGGTTTGGCGGGGGCAACCGGGCGAATCGTGTGAACTCGGTGACGATGTTCGCGATCCGCGCGACTTCTTCGAGCACGGTTCGCGTCGCCTCGTCGAAGTATTCGTCGAAACGCGGATCGTCCCGCGCTCGAAGTCGGCGGAGCGTTTCGACCGACGCTTGAATCGGCGCCAGCGGGTTCTTGATTTCGTGGGCCACGCGCCGGGCGATTTCTCGGCGAGCCGCGATGCGCTCGGTGGCGGCCAGCCTCTTGCGCATGATCGTCAAGTCGGAAATCGTCTTGTTGAACGCGACGGAAAGCTCGACGAGCTCGCGGCCCCCCGAGCCTTTCACCGGTTTCGGCTCGCCGGCGACGACTTCACGGACTTGTGCCGCGAGGCGTTCGATGGGTCTGGCCAACCCACGGCTGAGCAACAGCGCGAATACCAACGCCAACCCGAACGTTCCCACTCCGATGACGAGAACGGTCGTGTCGAGTTTCCTCAAAGCCCGGCGAAGAGGAATTCGAGATTGCGTGGCATAGACCGCCACCCCGCCGAGCTCGGCCAGCTCTACGACGTGCACCATCGCGTCGGGGCTCGTCGACGGCTCCGACAACGACAGAGTGAGGCCAGAGCCCGCCGCCACGGTCGTCAAGAGCTCGTCGACGTGTCGGGCCGCGTACACGCTGACCGATGCGTCCTGCTCGCTCCTCGTGCAAAAGGCTTCGAGAGCGAGCGGACCGTCACTCGACCGCAGCACCGCTTTCTTCTGAGGTCCCGCGATCCTCGCGGCGAGCTTCGGCCGTCGGGAGCCGACGAGCCCCGGATCGCCGGCGCCAAGGACCTCCCCTTGCCCGGTGAGCAAGACGAGCTCGTCGAGCGAGCGACCTTTCATCAATTTGGGGACCAGTTGGCTGATGGACAACCGGCGCTCGCGAATCGCACCCGTGCGCAGGTCGACGAGCACGCTGTCGACGAACGGATCGTCGGTGCAGAGCGGTTCCACTTCGCGCTGCAGGTCGACGCTTTGTGTGGCGAGCACGTCGCCAAGTCGCTCCACCGCCCCGAGAAACTGATTGCGGAAGCTCTCGGCTTCGGTTCGACGCCAAGCCTCGCGCACGCCGAAGCTCAACGCGACAGTCGTGACGACGGTCACGATGCCGATGGCGACGGCGAAGCGCTGGGCGAGCGTCATGGCGTGGTACCCCGAGGCTACAGACTATGGCCCTAACGCGCCCGAGCAGTGCTTTTCGTCCTCGAAGCGAGGGCGGACTCGGCTGGCCGAACCTGCTAGGGTCCGTCCCCCCGTGAGCAGAATGTGCCGACTCGTGTGGTCCGTCGCGCTGGCGGTAGCCTGCACGCCGGCGAAGACCGATGCGCCGGGGCCCACGACCCCGACGTCGTCGCCTTCGCCGCCGGCGCCACCCGCCGCGCGCACCGTGCCGGCGTTGGACGCCGTGCTCATCGGCAGCGTGCCCGATGGCACCTACGGACCTTATCTTGGTGACGGGCCCAGCGGGACCGTCGCGATCTGGGCGGCCGTGGTCGGCGACCGGCGCCAATGGTTTTCCGCCGTGGTTGGCTCGGCAGCGCCGGCGGAGCCGATGACGGTCACCCAGGCTCCGAGCGAAGTGGGTCTCGTCGTCGTTCGCGGGTTCGGCTCGGGATCGAACGCGGGGTACACCGTCATGTTCACCCGCCCGGCCTCCGGTGGACAAACGGTCGAGGCGTTCACGGTCGGGACCGGGGGGCAGCTCGTCGGCCAGCCCGCGGCACTCAGCGAATCGCCCGACGACGTGGTCTGGGTCGAGTCGGTGCCGACGTCCCGTGGAGCAATCGCGCTGTGGGCGGTTCGGCAGGGAGATCGAGCCGACGTGTACGCTGCAGAGCTCGGTAGCGGTGGCAGCAAAGTCGGTGGCGCCGGTCCGGTCTTTCGCCATGTTCGGGCATGGCAAGCGGTGGCGACGGATTCGGGCTTGGCCATTGCGGCGGTGACGGCGGGCAAGGACCCCGGCATGCCCGGTCCGGTCAAGCTGCTTCGGCTCGATGGCTCTGCAAAACCCGTAGGTACTCCGATCGTCTTGAGCCACGAGACGACGGCGGAGCTCGACCTCGATGCGGTGCGCATCGGTGAAAACATCGTCGTCGGGTGGAGCGACTACCGACGGATCGAGCCCCGCATTTTTTCCACGGTTCTCGACTCGAAGGGCGTCGTCAAAAAGGCAGCAGCGCCGATGATGGATGCGCTCGGAGAGCAGGCGCTGATTCGGCTCGTGCCCGCCGTCGCCGGCGGCGCCGCGTACGTCGCGTGGGAAAATGTGGGCGCGCGAGCCGCCGGTGGGCGCGACGTCACCGTGGCCAAGATCGCTCAGGACGGCAGCGTTGGCGAAGGGCGGGGCCTCATCCGCATGGCGTCCGACGACGGAACGCTCCCGGAGCTGGCCGCGACCAAAACGGGCATCGCCGCGCTCACCCTCGCGCGGGTTTGTGCGCGGGGCGCCGACTGCGCCGAGGCTGACCTGCTGCCTACCTTCGTCGAGCTCGACGAAAATTTCGATGTTGCCGCGTCGGAGCCGATGTTCCTGACAGCGCTGGGTGGCGCGAGCGAGCTGTCTTGGGGCCTCACGTGTCGGGCGAGTGGGTGCATCGCGCTCGCCGCCCAAGCGACGGCTCCGGCGCCCGTTTATGCGGTCACTCTCGAGGCCAAGTCGAATCACTACCGCGCGGCGGCCGAACGCGTGGTGGCGCCGAAGCCACCGCGGGCATCGAAGATGGAGGCGATCGCCGCCACCGATCCCTTGTCTGACGTCGACGCGGCGCAGATGGGAGAAAGCACCCTCGCGGCGTGGGTTACGTTCTTCGATCACACGACGCCCTACGTGAGGCGCACGAAACCAGCGCCGGACGGTCGCTTCGATCCGCTCCGGGCGTTGGTCCAAGTGGCTTCGAACAAGACCGGCGGCACGTTCTCGACGCCGCAAACCATTTCGCTTCGCGCCCGGACCCTCGGCGGCGTGGCGCTCGCTCCCGGAGGCGCGGCACACAAAGAGACGCTTCTGGCGTGGACCGCGGTCGATCGAAAGATCCCCCAGGTGTTCGTGACCGTGCTCGGCGACGATGGCGCCAAACGTCGCCAACAGATGCTCACCCGATCCAAGGGCGAGGTGAGCGACGTCGCCGCTGCCTACTCCGGCGATGACGGCTGGATCGTCGGCTGGGTCGACGATCGGCATGGTGATCCGGAAGTCTATGCTGCGAAGGTCACCCGTCTGCTCGCGCGAACCGGTGCGGACCAGCGGGTGACCAGCACGAAGGGCGGGGCGACCGGGGTCACGATGCTGGCCCGAGGGAAGGAAGTCTTCACGGCGTGGTCGGATTCCCGAGATTCGGCGGATCCCGGGCGCTCCGACATCTACTTCACCCGTTTGGCGTCGAATACGGCGACTCCCATCGGCGCCGCGGTTCGCGTGGCGGCGACTCCGGCGCACTCGCACTCCCCCGCGCTGGGTGTCTTGGAAGAGGGCGCGGTCATTGCGTGGGTCGAAAGCGAACCGGAGCCGGCCGTTGGGCTCGCCACCGTGAGCTCCGACGGCAAGGTCGGTGCGCCGACCTACGTCAAGGCTCTCGGCCGACCCCGCTCGGCGAGCGTGGATTGTCAGGGTCGTTCTTGTCGCGTCGTTTTTTCTACCGGTATCGAAGGCCGCTCCGAGCTCCACGCGTTCACGTGGACCCCCGGTGGTGCGGCGCCGAGCCCGACAGTGCTCTGGAAGGCCGTCGGCCCCGGAGACCAGTCAGTCGCCCCGGCTGTCGTCGGAGACGGTTTGCTGTTTGCCGACCAGACTCGCGACGCCAAGGGTCGGGTCAGGTGGCTGACGGTTCAGTGGGGAAGCGAGTAGGCAGCCAGTAGTAACGCGCCGTAGCCGGTCGCCCGATTCAGGCGAGCATGTTCCGCGCGCCCTTGATGAACGTCTCTTTGTCCACCTTGTCGAGGTCGACCTTGCCGGGCACCGCGCGTCCCTCGATCGTCGCCGGACGCTCCGCGATCTGGTGCAACCAACGTTCCAGATTCGTCAGCCCGTCGACGCTCGTGCCCGACCACGGGTACGTGCTCACCCAGCAATAGTTGGCGATGTCTGCAATCGAGTAGTCGCCGGCCAAGAACTCGTTGTCGGTGAGGCGCTTGTCGAGCACCTCGTACAGCCGTCGGCATTCGCGCTGGTACCGGCCGATGGCGTATTCGATTTTCTCCGGCGCGTAGCGGAAAAAGACGTTGGCTTGTCCCATCATCGGGCCGATGCCGCCCATCTGAAACATGAGCCACTGCATCACGACGGAGCGTCCCTTGACGTCGCTCGGCATGAGCTTGCCGGTCTTCTCGGCGAGGTAGACCAGGATGGCTCCTGACTCGAAAACCGCGAAATCGTCGTTGTCCCGGTCCACGATGGTCGGGATCCGACCGTTGGGGTTGATCGCGAGGTAAGACTCCTCTTTCTGCTCGTTCTCGCTCAGCTGAATGGGAATCACGTTGTATTCCAGGCTCAGCTCCTCGAGCGCCACCGAGATTTTCCAGCCGTTGGGTGTGGAGGAAGTGTAGAGATCGATCATCGCCGAGCACTTAGTGCGCCGGTCCTCCAGCGTCGACCCAGTCGAGAGGGAAATCCCCAAAAAGGGTCCGATAGGCCCGACCGTGGTACAGCCGAGCCACCGAGGAGGACGCGATTGAACTGGGTCATTCTCTCGGGGCTCGAGGCTCTCTGGGTCATCTGGCTCTCGCTTTGGATCATCGTCCAGAAGCGCAGCCCTGCCGCCACCATCGCCTGGATTCTGGGGCTGTCGCTGCTCCCGATCATCGGCATTCCGATCTATCTGTTCCTCGGTCCGAGAAGGCTGAGGCGAAAACAGCTCCGGCATGCCGGGGCGCGTCGCACCGTGGCCGGCGCGCTCGAGCCCTCTTCGGTGTGCGAAGACCTCCCGAAGACGGGGCCGAGCGCGGTCATCCTGAACCAGCTCGTGCAACTGGCCGAGAAGACCTCGTACGAGCCACCGACCCGGGTGGAAGACCTCACGGTCTACGACGGTGGCGCGGCCACCTACGCTGCGATCGAAGAGGCGATTCGAAACGCAAAGCATCACGTTCATGTCGAGTACTACATCTGGGAACCCGACGAGACGGGCCGACGGCTGCGCGACGCGCTCGTCAAGGTTGCATCCGAAGGCGTCGAGGTCCGCGTGTTGATCGACGCTTTCGGCTCCCCTGGGGCGGACCGGTCGTTCTGGGCGGCGCTCGAAAGCGCGGGCGGCACGGTCGCCTACTTCAATCCGGCGATCGGCGGTCCACACTTGCGCCCTCGCCTCATCAACTTTCGCAACCATCGAAAAATCGTGGTTTGCGACGGTCGAGTCGGATTCACGGGGGGCATCAACGTTTCCAATTTGCACACGTCGGAACACAGTGGCGAGAAGGCTTGGCGTGACACCCACCTTCGTATCGTCGGAGCCGCCGTGCGTGGGCTGCAGCTGCTCTTTCTGGAGGATTGGCACTTTGCCACCGGCCGCGCGCCGACCGAGGAGAAGTACTGCCCAGTGCTGACCCCCAAGGGCGAACACCTCGTGCAGGTGCTCGGCTCGGGACCCGACGAGCAGAACAATCCGATCCACAAGGTCTACTTCACGACCATCGCGTCGGCGAGAGAGCGTGTTCTCGTGACCACGCCATACTTCGTGCCGGACGAGGCGATCCTCATGGCGCTGGTGACGTCCGCGCTCCGCGGCGTGGACGTCCGGCTGCTCTTGCCTCGCCCCGAGCTCAACGATCTGCGCATCGTGGCGGCCGCGGCGCGCTCTTACTACGAGACTCTAATCAACGCGGGAGTCAAAATCTTCGAGTACCAGCCCGCAATGCTCCACGCGAAGACCCTCGTGATGGACGACGACCTGAGCATCATCGGGACCGCCAACATCGACAATCGCAGCTTCAAGTTGAACTTCGAGGACGCCTGCGTCGTCTACGGTGAGGATTGTGCTTCGACTCTCGCCAACATGTTTCGCGCGGACTGTCGCAAGGCCCGAGCCGTCGAGCTCGAGGACGTGACCGACGCGCCTCTCAGGCGGCGCATCTTCGACGCGACCGCCCGGCTGTTTTCGCCGGTGTTGTAGTAGACTCCCGCCCTCCCTCGACGGGGGTTAGACATGGCCGATCGCGCTGACATCACGCTCCGGTGCACCTCGCGGGACATGCTCGAGCGCTTGTACGAGCGCCACCTCAAGTCGTGCCGGCTGATTCTGCCGGCCGAAGCGACCGAAGTCCGCCACGAAGGCACCATCCAGGTCGTGCTCCCCGACGACACGAAAATCGTACTGAGAGCGACTCTCGACGAGTTTTCATCGGAAACAGGCACGGTGCTCCGCGCCTCGTTCCCCGGGCTGACTCCGCTCCAGGTCCGAGCCATCGAATCCCAGCTGGGCCGCGAAGAAGGGCCCGAACGTTCGCGGACGCTGCCCTCGATGCGTCGCCCGGAGCTGCCGCCCGAACCCCCAGCGCCGGAGCCGGCACCCGAGTCCGTCGTGCCGGAGCCGCAGGCGTTCACTCCGCCACCGCGCTCTTCCACCATGCCTTCGCCGCGCTTTCCGACACCCTTGCCGAAAAGCCGCCAGTCGAAACGCGGCTCCAGGTAGCGCGTCCCTTCAGGCCGAGCTGAGGCCGACCGGGCAGCTCACGCCGGTGCCGCCGAGTCCGCAGTAGCCGTTGGGATTCTTGCCCAGGTACTGCTGGTGGTACTCCTCGGCGTAGTAGAGTTCGGGCGCATCGAGGATCTCGGTCGTGATCCGGCCGAGTCCCGCCTCGGTGAGCTTCGCCTGAAAGGCCTCTTTCGACGCCAACGCGGCCTTCATTTGCTCGTCGGAGTAGCAGTAGATGCCCGATCGGTACTGTGTACCGACGTCGTTGCCTTGCTGCATACCCTGGGTCGGATCGTGGTTTTCCCAGAACGTCTTGAGCACGGCGCCGTAGCTCGTGAGAGCCGGGTCGAACACCACCAACACCACTTCGTTGTGGCCCGTTCTCCCTGAGCAAACCTCCTCGTAGGTCGGGTTCGGGGTGAGGCCGGCGGCGTAGCCCACGGCGGTCGTATGAATGCCATCGGCTTGCCAGAACTTGCGTTCGGCACCCCAGAAGCACCCCATACCGAACACCGCGCGCTCCATGCCCGGGAAGTCGCCGGCGAGCGGCGTGCCGAGCACGAAGTGCTTCGAGGGAACGGGCATGCGCTCGTTCCGGCCTGGAAGAGCGTTCTTGCGGGTCGGGGGCTCGAGCTTTGCGCGGCTAAACAACATGGTCCATGGTTCTCCGCGCCCAATATTGGGCCTTTGTTGCCCGATGTCGAGTGTCGCCGGTGTTCCGTACCGAATGAAGCTGCGCCGAAAGCGAGCTTCCGACGAAGTGACGATCGCGACCATCTCGCTCGAAGCCTTCTCGGAATACTCGGCGAACGCCGGCAGCGGAACCGTCGCCATGTGCGACGAGCGCGGGGCGCTGAGTTTCGTCGCGGTGGTCGATGACGAAGTGTGCGGGTTCGCCGTACTCAAGCTCACTGGAGGAAGCGAGGGCCACCTTCTCGCGATTGCCGTCGCGGCGCCGGCACGCGGACGAGGAATCGGTACTCGACTGCTCCACGGAGTCATAGACGCGGCTGCCGCCAACGGCGTGCGGGTCCTTCGTCTGGTGACCGCAGAGGCCAATCTAGGTGCTCTCGAGGTTTTCCTTGCGGCGGGTTTCAGCATCGAGCATCGGGAGCCGGCGTACTACCCGCGCGGGCAGGACGCCGTCAGCATGCAGCTCCCGATCACTCGCTGAGGAGAAGCGAGCTCGATCAACGCGGTTTTCGCAGCATCAACCACATCTTCAGCCTGTCGAACGGCTTCACCTCGCCCTCGCCGATGACTTCGTAGCCGAAACGCTCGTAGAGCTTCACGTTCGCGGCCACATCGGTTTCCAAGTAGATATCCGTCTTCGCGGCATCCGCTCGATCTCCCAGGCTGTCGAGCAACACCCTTCCAAGTCCTTGGCCCTGCCGTTCGGGTTCGGTGCCGAGCATGAACAAGTAGTAGTGGCGAGACTTTGGATGGTGCTCGTGCATGAAGGCATCGACCTTGGCGTAGCGCCAGGTGTAGATGGGGCCGATCCCGAGCGCTCCGATCCCGGCGAACAGCCACCCGCGCACCGAGAGCGGATACGCGCCCGGCGCGTAAACCAGCGCGGATGCTGCGATCGCCCCGTCGAGCGAGACCGCTTCCGGCTCGCCGAAGCGGCAGCACGCTTTGACCAACCACCAATACATGCGCTCCAGCTTGTGAGTGCGTTCGACGGGGCCCTCGCCACGAAGCGCGTGACGGGCCACGGGGTTGTCGTGAAAGGCCCGAGCCAGCACCTTGGCTGCAGCGCGCGCGTCGCGTTCCTCCAGCGTGACGAGTTTGCCAGGGGGCATTCTTCGGCTGGCATTGTGGCACGACCGTATCGGTCGAGCGCTACGGGCCTGCGCTCGCGGTTTTGGCGCAGGATTGTGACGGGTGGGTCTACTCGCGAGCGCTGTGCTATCGAGCCGCGAAGAAACACCGTGCCAATGAACCCCCGAACCGAAGGATCCCCCGCGAGCGCCGAGGGGGCCGCGCCGAACGAGCCGATCGAGCTACTCGATCGTGTGCTGATGAGCGACGACCCCGAGCAGCAGCTCGAGCAGTTGATGACCGCTGGGATCTTGTCGGCCAGCTTCCCCGAGGTGGCGGCGATGGTTGGTTTTGGTGGTGACGGCCAGGGTCACAAGGATCTTTGGGGGCACACGAAGAAGGTCGTTGCCCAAACTGTTTCGGAGCGAGCCGTGCGCTGGGCCGCGCTATTTCACGATGTCGGCAAAGTGCCGACATTCAGCCGGGACACCGGCAAGGTCACCTTCCACGGGCACGAAGTGGTGAGCGCACGCATGTTCGACAAGGCGGCGCGCCGCACCGAGATGGAACGAGAGTTTAGAAAACGCGTGCGTTTTCTCGTTCGCCACCTCGGACACGTCGAGGCCTACTCGGTCGACTGGACCGACAGCGCGGTGCGCCGTCTGCACCGCGACATGGGGGAGCACTTCGCCGAGCTGGTCAAGCTCGCTCGCGCCGACATCACGACGAAGCATGCGGACAAACGCCGACGGCACCGAGAACGCATGGACGAGCTGGTCGAACGCGCAAGGGTCATCGCCGAGGCAGACAGCAAGCTCCCGCTGCTTCCCAAAGGACTCGGGACCGAGATCATCCGAGAGCTCGGTCTCGCCCCCGGGCCCCGCGTCGGCGAAATAATGGCCGAGCTCGAGCAGGCGGTCGAGCGCGGCGACGTGCCGCCGCGTGCCGAACCGAATGTCTATGTCGAGTATCTGAAGAATCGGAAAATCGCGACTGACTGACGGCCCGTCAAGGTGCGTACTCCGCCATTTGCTCGACGGGTCGCAGTGTCTCGTACACACGCGCGTAGGCGACGCCGACGCGCTCGTTGCCCACCTGGCTCTCGGCCGCCTCGTAGAGCCAGCGAGCCAGGCGTTCGCTGGTCGGGCTAAAGGGAAAGACCGCGACTTTGATACCGCCGGGGAAACGATTTTCGGCGCCGTGGAGTTTGGTGGCCTGTGGTGCAGTGATCTTCGATTCCCCGTGCACCGCGACTCGGCTCTTCACGAGCTTGACCCCGATCTGTTCGAGCTCGCCGGCCACGTCGCCGAAGGTTTCCTCTCCAATCGCCATCGCGTGGTCGAGCAGCCGGAAACAGGGGCTGAGCACTCGTGTGTCGAGCTCGTCGAAGTCCACGACGAACCCTTGTTTGTCGAGCTCGGAGGCGGTCAAGCCGACCTCGAGCTTCCAGGTGTGGCCGTGGATGTTGACGCAGGGGCCCTGATGTCCGCGAATGTGGTGCGCGAAGTGAACGTCGACGCTGGTGTGGATGCGGTACGCTTTCACGTGGGAACTCTGACGCGCAGATCGTCGGTCGTCGACCCTCGCGATGGAAATGCTCTCACTCGGGCCCGTCGTTGTCGAGCTTCTCGAGCTCCTCGTCGATCCGCGCGTCGAGGCTGGCATCGTCCTCTTTGGGACGTTTTTTGCCTTTCGGCGGAGCGGGTTCGTCGTCTTCGCGCCGCAAGAGACGGCTCGCTGCTAGTGCGAGAAAAATGACGCTCCCAACGCCAATGCCGACCGGAAGCCCCCAGCTCATCGAGCCGGATGGACCGCCCGAGAGGTCTTTGCCGACGCGCTTCTCGAGGCGTTTCTGGATCTCCTGCGGAGTGTCGCCCTGGCGGAGCCAAGTCCGAATTTCTTCGCGCCACGCCGTGGCGTTGGGACTCGGGCAAGACGAAAGTGTGCGTCCCGGGCAGAACGGGCTCATCACCTCGGCGGAGATGTCTGCCGCCTTCTGATCGATTTGGTCTTCGGTGAGCCCGCCGGCGGAGGCCGGTCTCGGGTCAACGGCCGCGGCCGGGACGGCCGACAAAGTAAAGCATGCGCCGAGTGCGATCGCTGCCCAAAAGGACCGCGGAGGGCACGTGAGCAATCGGGATGCGAGCTCAGCCACAGACCGGCGGGATAATGGCACGATGGGGCGGTATGTCGAGCGGCACCGCTCTACGGCACGTCTTGTTTCTTCTCGCGTTGGGATGTCTCGCGTGCGGCTCGAAGAGTAGCCAAAACGAGTCCAAGCCCGAGGACGCCGGCGTCGATGTCACGCCCCCGACGCCAGCGCGTATCGAGGCGCTGAGCGTCGTGCCCAATCCGAACAACAGTCTGTCCGTGTTCGTGGATTGGCGAACCGACGTGCCCACGAAGACCGACTTGCGCGTAGACTGTGGCGCGGCGTTCGCCGAAACGTTCGAGGGTTCTGCCGAGTCGATCGAGCATTCGGTGTTCGTGATGGGACTGCTAAACGGCGTCGACTGCACGCTGACCGTGATCGCGGAGTCGGGCGACGCCCGCGCCACCGCGACGGAGACGTTCGCTGCCGGACCACTCCCACGTCACTTCCCCATCTTGTCCCTGCAGGCCGACGATGGGACGGCTCGAGGTTGGACGCTCTTCAATCTCAACAGCGATTTTCGCGACATCCCCCTCATCGTGGTCGCGGTCGACGGCCGAGGGCGCTACCGGTGGTACACGGAGCTGACGCCCTATGACGCGACCATCGACGTCAGGACGATCGAAGAGGGGATACTGGTCGGTGGCTCGCCTTCGAGCCCGCCTTGGCTCGTCGATTGGCAGGGGGACGTGGCGTGGCGGGGCAGCTTCGAGATGCACCACGATCTGCGACCGGATGGCGATAGCAACCGACTGCTGCATCTCTCCACCGACGACACGTGCAACGGGGGCGTTGGCGCCGACACTGTCGAGTTGTTCGATCGAATGGAAGACCGAACGGTGTGGACCTGGCGCATTTGCGACCACTACACCCCGCCAATGATCCGCGCCGACTGGGCACACCTCAACACCGTCGTGCGATTCCCGGGTGAAGACGCGTTGCTCGTGTCGTCGAGGAACCAAAATTCGCTTTTCAAGGTCGATCGCGCGACGGGCAACATCCGCTGGCGGATGGGGCAAGGCGGCGACATCGCGCTCGACCCAGATCAGGTGTTCTACCAGCAGCACGCTCCGGAGATTCAGAGCAACGGCAACATCCTCTTGTTCGACAACGGTCACTTCGTCTTGCGACAATTCAGTCGCGCCATCGAGATTGCGTATGACGAAAGCGCCGGTACCGCGAACGTCGTTTGGGAGTTTCGCCCTCGTGATGGGACCTTCACGCCGATTTGGGGCGACGCCGATCGCCTCGCCGACGGCAACACGCTGGTGACTTTTGGCGAACGAAACACGCTGCGCCCGTCACGCATCATCGAGGTGGGTCCGGACGCGAACGAAAAGTGGCACCTGATCCTGCCGCCCACATTCGGCGTCTATCGATCCGAGCGCATCGAGCCCCGAGTAGGCTCGGTCCTGCAGTGACAATGAGCCTTCCGCAGGTCTTGTCAGTGGGTTCCCGGCGCGCTTGACTCGCTCGGTGCAAAGCGCGCGCGGCTCGATCGGGCTCGTCGTCGGCCTGGCGGTCCTCGCGGCGGCGATCGCGTACGCGCTCACGGTCGGCTTCGGGCACGGGACGACGGCTGGCACGGATGGCGGTCAGAACCGCGCTGTCGGTAGGAACCGGATTGTTTCGCTGGCGCCGGCGCTCACCGAGACGCTCTTTGCCATCGGCGCCGCGGATCAGGTCGTCGGCGTCAGCGACTTCTGCCGCTACCCCCCAGAGGCGACGAAGCTGCCGCGAGTGGGATCGGGCATCGCCCCCAACTACGAAGCCATCACGCGGCTCGCCCCGACGCTCGTCGTCAACGAGGCGAACGAAGCCGCGAAGAAACACGAGTTGGCGAGTATCTCGACGACCCGACTCTTGCCGTGGCTGTCGCTCGAAGAGGTACTCGACTCCACTCGCGAGCTCGGGAAGATTGCCGGGCGGAAGGAAGCGGGCGATGCCCTGGCGGACAAGATCGCCACGCGCCTGCAGGTCCCCGCTCCCCTCGACGCCCCTCGGGTGTTGCTCGCACTGCAGGTGAAACCGAGCAAGTTGGACGACGTGTGGTTCGTACGGAGAAACTCGCTCCACGGAGCGGTACTCCGCGCGTCTGGCGGGAAAAACGCCCTACAGGAGGACGTGTCGGGGGTACCGCGAATGAGCCTCGAACGGCTCGTCGAGGTGGATCCGGAAATGATCATCGTCCTGGTCCGCGACAGGGTTCCCGACGCCGAGCCCGTGCTCGCCGAATGGCGTAAGCTCGGGACTCTGCAAGCTGTGAAAAACGACCGCATCGGGGTTCTCGACGGGCGCGAAGTGTTCGTCAACGGGCCGCGCATCCTCGATCTCGTCGACCGCCTGGCCGTCGAGATTCGAAGGCTTCGACAATGAGCGGCCTATTGATGGATACCGCCACGGCCGTTCTCGGCGGAGAAAAGAGGCTCGACGCCGTGTCTCTCTCGCTCGAGCCGGGCGAGCTTGTCGTGCTGCTTGGCCCGAACGGTGCCGGAAAAACGACGTTGCTTCGCGCAGCGCTCGGCCTCGTGCCACTCGAGTCGGGCTCGGTGTCTCTCGACTCGCGCCCCGTCGGAACCATCAACCCGAGGGAGCGAGCCGGCCATGTGGGGTGGTTGCCGCAACAAGCCTCCATCGACGAGCCGCTCACCGTTCTCGAGCTGGTGGCGGCAGCGCGCTACCGATTCAACGAGAGCTTCCAACAATCCGCCGAGCTCGGGATGGAGGCGTTGAAGAGAGTGCGCGCTGACGGTCTTGCCGGGCGTCGAATCACCGAGCTGTCTGGTGGCGAGCGCCAGCGCGCGGCCCTCGCGGCACTTCTGGCGCAAGACGCGCCAATCGTCTTGCTCGACGAACCTGCCAATCACCTCGATCCCTCTCATCAAATCGACGCGTATCGCCTCGTTGGCGAGCTCTGGCGCGCGGGGTTGGGTGTCTTGTGTGTCACCCACGACGTGAATCTCGTGGCGAACGTCGGGAACCCGGAACGCGTTCGGGTCGTCGGTCTCGAACGCGGCCGGTTGCAATTCGACGTCCCCTACTCCTCTCCTGAACTCCCGCAGCGACTGAGCGAATTGTTCGCTCTGGAGCTTTTGGCCCTGGAAGCCCATGGACGGCGAATCATCGTTCCCTGCCCGGCCCAAGAGCACGCCTGAGTCGTCGCGGGCGGTCGCCGAGGCCCTCGGCGGCCGGAGCGGGCGGTCCATCGGGCTCTGCGTCGCAAGCGCGTTGGTGCTCGCGGTGTCGCCGCTCGTGGGTGCGAATCTCGACGGACCGGCCGGAGAGTTCGTCCTGTGGCAGCTTCGCGTCCCACGCGTTCTGGTTGGCGCGATGGTTGGTGGAACCCTCGGACTGAGCGGCGCCGTGTTTCAGACTATCTTTTCCAACGGCCTGGCGACCCCAAGCACCGTGGGCACGACGGCCGGTGCGACCCTCGGCGCGCTCGTCGCCCTCACCATCGGCGGAGGCGCGGTGCTCACCAGTTTGCCGGTGCTGCCTTTGGCAGCGTTTGCGGGCGCGCTCGTCGTGAGCCTGTTCGTGGCAGCTTTCGCCGCGAGCGGCCGCGCCCGGGTCAACGACATCGTGCTGGCAGGAATCGCCGCGAGCCTTGCGACCACGGCGATCTCGACGGGCATCCAGTACACCGCGGACCAAGGGGCGCTCTTCGCGGCGATTCAATGGTCGCTTGGGCACCTTCCGCAGGTCGGCTATCGCGGGGTCGCGTTGCTCGCGCCGTTCGTCGTGATCTGCATCGGCGTGCTGTTGACGTTGACCAGAGCGCTTCAGACGATCACCGGCGGCGAGGATCTCGCCCGAGCCCAGGGGGTGGACGTCGCGCGAGTGCGCACGCTCGCGCTTGGCGTGGGTGCTCTCGGCGTCGGGGCGTGCGTCGCCTGGTGCGGTCCGATCGCGTTCGTCGGACTCATCGTTCCTCACGGCGTGCGGCTCGCGGTCGGAGTGAGTCGCCGTGTGCTGTTACCGCTTTCGCTCGTCGGCGGAGCCGCGTTCCTCGTCGCGTGCGATACCGTGGCGAGGATCGCGCTGCCAGGTCGCGAGCTCCCCGTCGGCGTGGTGACCGCCGCGCTCGGCGCACCGGCGCTCATCGCGTTGCTCGCACGCCGCAGGCGGTAGGGCAAACAGGGAAAGCCTCTGCCTCTATGTGGTGGACCAGTGGTCCACCACGTCCACCACACTCTGGAAAGAATCGGGACACGGATCAGATCTGTGCCTTTTGCGGTCAAAACTCGGCGGTCTCGCCCGGAGGGGCCGCCAAGTTTTGTAAGCAATCACAGATCCAGGGGACTAGCAGTGGTTACGATTGCGACGTCTGAGACAGCGGGCTCTCGGGCGCTGAGGGGTCGTTCTCGTTCTCGGCGCTTCGCGCGGCTTGCAGCGCGAGCCATCCGAGCAGGTAGACGCCGGCCGCCGTCGCGAGTGCTGCGCGGAAACCGACCGAGGTGACGATGAGCATGCACGTGGTCGTGCCGACGACCGTCGCACACGCGTTGATGCCCCAGGCCCAAGGTTTGAGCTCCGGGCGCGCCTGGTCGAGAAAACGCAGCCCGGCGGGGAAGGGCACACCGAGCAAGATCCCCAAGGGCGCCACCAGGACAACAGCCGCCGCCGCGCGCCCGGTCAGAGACAACCCCATGAGTTTTTCGAGCACCGGGTCGAGCAGGAATGCTTCGGCGCCGATCGCCACCACTAGCACCGGCATGACCACGCTCATCAAGCGAAAGGGTTCCGCCGCGCGTTTCTGGGACAGAAAACTCCCGATCCCCGACGCCAAGAGTAGCGTGAACAGCGTGATGGAGAGCGCGTACGCAGGCCCGCCGAGAAACACCGTGAGCTTCTGCAACAGCGCGATCTCCACGAGAATGAAACCCATGCCGAGCGAAGCGAAGTAGAAAAATATCGGACCGCGGCGGCCGCTTTCGCTCGCTTTGGACTTCCTTCGGTAGAGCGGCAGCAGGATGAAGATCGCGCTCAGCACGAGTGTCTGGACGAAGCTTCCGACGAGGATCCACATCGCCAACGGCGCCTTGATTCCCATCGGCGCACCAAAAAGATCTCGCCAGCGGTGAAACTGAAAAAAGAAGGGCACATCGTCCGTCGCCGGGCTCACGTTCAGCGGGAACGCTTTGAGCAGCTGTTCCCGACGTTTCGTATTGGCTCGGATCAGGTGGTCGAACTTCCCCTTGCGTGCGTGGTGAGGGTTGTAGAGCACGCGGAAATCCATCTGCCGTGCCCAAAGGGTCAGCGTCGTCGTCTCGCTCGTCGTGAAGGGCGAGCGCTTGATGAGCGTTTGCGCCCACGGAAAGTCCGCCGACTGACCTTGGCCTTCGAGAATGAAGATGTGCTTCGAAGGGACCTCCGCGCCGGAGCGTTCCAATGCTTCCACAGCCGTGGCGGCCAGCCGGAGCGTCTCGAACGGGGGATTGCCGAACGGTCGCGAGAATCCGACGATTCCTTCGGGTTCGAGATGCTCGAGGTATCGCTCGAAAGCGTCCACCGTGTAGACGAAGTTTTCCGTGAGCGCGTAGGCACCGGACGAGAGCGCTGCCCAGGTGTCCACTCCGCTCAGCTGAATGACGTCGAACTTTCTGTCGTCTCGGCTGAGAAAGTGACGCCCTTCGGACACGACGGTCTCGACGTCGTCACGCGTGAAGACGTTGCCAGCGAAGTCCGCGTACTCGTTCTTGACCAAACCCATCATTTTGGGATTGACGTCCACGGCGACTACATGGCTTGCCCCGTGGTGGAGCGCCACCATCACGTCGACGCCGCCGCCGGAGCCGATGACGAGTGCTTTGGCCTTCTTTCGTAGCTTGTACTGCGCCCCCTGCATGAAGAAGCCGAGCGAAGGCGTCTCTTCCGGGGTGGGGTGCGGGTGGATGATGCCGGTGAGGTTCGACCCGTCTTGGAATACGAGCCGAACGTCGGCCTTGGGCCCGTCGTATTTGTTCGAGAGGCCCCCGCCGAAGGAGCAGTTGCAAGGAAACGGAGCGCCGACGTCGAGACGGGTGATGACGTGCCACTTGACGGTTTCGATCTGATATTCGTTCCCATAGAGCTGCTTGCCCGGCGGTACGTACAGCGGCAGCACGCTGCGCCTCTCGCTGAGCGGAGCGAACGCGACGAGCGCTACCGTCCCGAGGAGCCCGAGCCACCGGCGCCGGGTACTCGCCATCGCGGCGACCAGCATAGCCAGCGCTGCAGCCAGCACACACGAGGCCACCGCGCCGACATTGTTGACCAGAACGATCGCCAGCAGTGCACCGAACGCCGAACCGACGAGATCGGAAAAGTAGATGCGGTTGACTGCCGCACCAGCGCGATTGATGAGCAGCGCCACCCCGAGACCGCCGAAAAAGAAGGGCGCAGCCGTCAACACGATGATGGGCAACAGTGCGAGCACGTTCCGGGTGTCGCCCAGCTGGTACATGTTCATCGGGTAGAACCGGATCTTCGGCACCAGAAACAGAGCCACCAGGATCGACAGCGCAAAAAGCGCGGCGTGAAGCGGCAGCCGCGACGATGCACCTGCGTCCTCGGGATCCGGTCGGAGCGTCAAGAACGTCCCGGCGGCGCCGAAGCCGAGCATGGCGACACCGATCACGAGGTACGTCATGTGGTGATAGGTGATGAACGAGAACACCCTTGTCAGCGAGACCTGGAGGATCATCACGGCGAGCGCGAGCACGAAGATGAGCGCGCCGGGTCGCGCGAGCTTCGACGCCACAGGCCCGGCGGTGCTTGGCGTAGTGCTAGTCGGCATTGCGCTCGGGCTCGGGTCGCCGGCGGGGGCGGTCGCCCAGCTGTATACCCGATGAACCGGGAATTTCGGGCGTTAGCTGCGGTGCAGCCAGAGACCCGAAAACGCCGCCACCAGTGCTAGGAGGAACGGCGATTTGGCCGCACGACGAGGTGTCAAAGGCGCAAACCGGTTCGCGCCCAACCCTCGATTCTACCCGAGACGGGGGCCTCCCGCGACGCGGCCCGGCAGGCGTTTCGGTGGAGATTTCTTCTGGCGCGGCGGACGCAGGTACATCGCGAGCCCCAAGACGAGGGCGACGACGGACACCGCTCCGCAGAGCGCACCCCAGAATTGGTACGGGAGAAAGAGCGCGCTTGCCATGTTGGCGACGTCCGAGGGCATTTCTCCGGCGCCGGTTCGCGCCACCGGCGTGAACAAATAGTCGGCGCGAGTGAACACGCTGACCGCGAGCTGCACCGCGACGAACACGAGAGTGAGTCGAGCAGCGAACGGGTTTCCGAGCTTGACGATCAACGAGAGCACGATGACCAGGGCGAGCACGTAGGCTGCGCCGAAGAAGTTTCGAACGACGAAGAGCAGGGCGATGGCGACGAGCACCGTGACCCCGCCGAGCGCGAAGCGCGCCCGACGTTCGTTTCGTGCCAGGGCGAAGAGTCCCATCGACGCGATGGCTGGACCGACGAGTCCGCCGGCGGAAACGAAGGCGCGCGCGAATCGACCGCTTCCGTAGGCGCTGTACGCCACGCCCGAGCCGTTGGAGAAGATCTCGAGCCGATCGAAGTGTCCGCCCACGAGCATCGCGGCGATGCCGTGTCCCAGCTCGTGGGCGAAGGTCGACAGCAGCGTCAGAGGCCAAACCGCGTAGCGCGCAACGGGGATGTGGGGCAGGGCGAGCGTCGCCGCCACGCTGATCAGGAGTGCTGCGACTACGCGTTTCGAGGGCAGGTCAGTCGCTTTTTCGATGTCCACGTGGGCTCGTGGATCCTAGCAGGGCGATGCCTCGAAGCTCGTTCACGTCAAACGCACGTTGGACGACAACAATAGGCGCGATCCCGTGCTAGGAACGGGGCGGATGCTCTGGTCCGTGGTCGCGATCGCTGCTTTCGGGCTGCGCCATGGCCCAGCGCGCGAGCCGACGGTTCGGTTGAAATAGGTCGAAACCGAAGTGCCACTTCTGCCCGGGTTTGTTGCCGCGTCCGCCGTTGGTGCCGCCTACTTTGGGGCGTGGCGCGTCCTCAACGGTCGGCGTCGCGTGGGTGAGCCACCACTGGTCCGAGGATCGCTCCCGCACCTCGGGGTCGCCCTGGCTTTCGGTCGAGATTCGAACAGGTACTTGAACCACTGTCGCGCGCAGCATGGCGACGTCTTCACCTTGCTCATCGCCGGTCAGCGCATGACCTTCGTGCTGGATCCGCTTTCGTTCGGCGGTGTGCTCAAAAATCCGGACCTGAGCTTCGGCCCGATCGCCTCGGACGTGATGGACAAAGCGTTCGATCTGCCGAACATGCACGGAACCTTCGACGTCGAAAAATCCGACGACGCCGCGAGACGATATCTGAAAACGCCGGCGCTCACGCCTTTGAGCGAACGCATGGGAGCCGCGCTCACGCGGGTCTTGGGGGAGCTCGAGAAGACACGGCTCGCGGGGGCTTCTGGCGAGGCCGATCTCTACCGGCTCGTCTGGGACCTGATGTTCGCCGCCGGCACGGACGCGCTTTTTGGTGATGGAAAGTTCTGCCCCGAAGCGGCCGCCGCTTTCGGGGATCTCGACCGAGACTTTCCCCTCATGGTCGCTGGCATGCCGAAGATGATGACGCGGAAAGGCGCCGCGGGGCTCGAGAAGCTGGTTCCACTCTTCGAGGATCTGGGGCCGGCGGCAAGCCAGTGGATGAGGGCACGTCTCGCGATATTCCGGCAAGTCGAGCCAAAAAAGGTCGGTCGAGTGCAAACGTCGGTGTTGTGGGCGGTGCACGCCAACTCGATCCCTGCCGCGTTCTGGACGTTGGCGTTCCTCCTGGTGGACCCCGCGGCGGCGGCGGGGATCCAAATCGAAGTCGACGAGGTTCTGTCTGGTGCCGGGCCCGAGTCGGGGGACGGCGCGATTCGAATCGAGCAACTCGACGCCATGGTTCGGCTCGAAAGCGCGGTTCGAGAGGCGCTGCGGTTGAGCAGCGGCTCGCTCACGGTCCGCAAGGTCGTCGACGCGACGAGCATCGAGACGCGCTCGGGTTATTGGAAAGTTCGACGAGGCGACCGGGTGTGCCTCGCACCGCACCTGACGCATCACGACCCCGGCGTGTTCGAGGACCCGGAACGCTTCGTGGTGGACCGCTTTCTGGTCCGAGACGGCCAGCGGCCGCAATTCACCAAGGACGGCGAACGCGTCGGTTTTGCGTTCATGCCCTTCGGCGCCGGCAAGAGCATGTGTCCCGGTCGGTTTTTTGCAGTCAACGAGGTCAAGTTGCTCGTCGCGACGCTCCTGCGTCGTTACACGTTCGACGCGCCGACCGAGCCCCTCCCGGCGCACGATCTGAGCCGCGTAGGACTCGGGATCTTTCCTCCAAAGAGCGAGCTCTCGGTGACTTGGCGTCGACGCGCCCCGCCTCGCTAACTATCTAGCCGAAACTAGAACGCGGCTTCGAGCCCGACGCTCGGCACGGTGAGCGGGCCGAACTCGTCGCTTTCGCACACCGATTGCTCGCACTTGAGCCCGACCTCTTCGACCGACAGGGTCGCGTTGAGCACCTCGAACACCAGGGCTATCCACGCGCCGGCGCTACCGATGGGCCAACGTTTCTCGACGCGGAGGTCGAGGCGATGAAAAGGACGGGTGCGCGGTGGATCGCGTGCCAGCCGAATGTTGTCGACCTCGGCGGGGCCACCGGTGAAGTAGAGGTACCGAGCGCCGGCTCTCCATCGGCGACCGAAGTCGTAGCCGAGCGCCGCGCTGAGCACGTGACGCCGGTCGAATCCGCCCGGTCCGCTTTCTCGTCCAAAGCTGCGAACCGACTTCGACAGCGTGTAGGACACGAACCCTCCGAGTCGTTCGGTCAGCGGGCGGCGGGCGGAGAGCTCCACGCCGACCGTCCGTCCGAGCGGGCGCAGATCGAGCTCGTCGTCGACACCGATCCTCAAGAGACTCAATGGATCCGAGCTGTCGATGATGGCGTTGTGAAAGAACGTAGTCCCGACCGCGAGCTTTTCCGGGAGATCGGCTTCGACGCCGGAGCTCGTTTGCACCCCGCGCTGTAGACCCCCTCGCAAGCCGGCGATGTCTACGCCGGGGACCGGAATGAGAAAGCTCGGGGGCTGATGCGAGATCCCCACGGCGTGGATCGTTCGGACTCGGGGGGTCAACTCGAACACTGCCGAAAGTCGTGGGTCGATGCCGACCTCGCTGTTGTCGCCGGACTGAAATAAGTCGGCGCGAACGCCGGGATTCAGCGTGATCCGCGGCGTGACCCGGAATTCCGCGTCGACATAGGTGCCGATGACGCTGTCGATGCGAGAGTTGAAGTTGCGTGCCAGGCTCGCGAGATCCTCCAAGCTGGTCGAGTTCCTCGGGAGCCGAAAGTCGACGTCGGCGACCGAGATGTCTGCGCCGACACGAACCGTCGTGTGTTCGCCGGCGCGGTGGTGCACGTCGGTGCGCGCTCTAACCGAGAGTTTTCGTGACTTTCCGAAATCATCGTCGTCGCCACGAGTCTCGTCGAGGCCCAAAGTCACGCCGACCCTGGCGCTCGACCGCGCGTTGATCGAGCGGTCGTACCGAACGTCGATCCGGTGAAATTCGGCATCGAAAAAAGTCGTGTTGTCGTCGAACACGCCCGAGCTCGCCCCGAGAAAGTCGTTCGAGCCGAAACCGAAGAGCTGGACGCGGTCGCGTGGGCTGAGCTCGTAGGAGACTCGCGCTTGGTAATCCCAGTAGCGGTATTCGACGTCGTTCAGCAGATCGCTGACCAGCTTGGCGCTGTAGGCGTGTCGCCCCCCGACGAGCGCCGTGCCTCTGCCGCCCGCGAACGGCGCCTCCACCATCGCCCCGGCATCGAGCACGCGGATGGTCGTTTCGCCGTGCCACTCGGCGCGAGGCCGGACGGTCTCGGCGGCGAGGATGCCGCCGGCAGCTCGCCCGTAACGAGCCGGGTACGCGCCCGGGTAGAAAGCGAGACCCTCGATGAGTCCTGGCGGCACGACCGCGGGTCCCGTGGCCACGTGAAACAGAAGCGGGAGGGGAATGCCGTCGAGGAAATAGCCCACGTTCCCGGGAGGTGCACCGCGCACGAAGAATATCGGCGTTCCACTCAAAAACGGCGTCACCCCGGGTTGAGCTTCGATCGCCCGAAACGGATCGCCGAAGGCGCCAGGCATCTGACGGACCTCGACGCGCCCTAAGTGGTGAGCCGCCGGATCCGGGCGGTCGTCCTCCACCAGCACTTCGGGACCATCGACCGCGTTCGCGGGCTCGACGGTTGCGGAGCCCAGTCCGCTCGCCCTTCGGTCGGGGTCCTGGGCCGGATCGCGCGACGGCGCCGCAAAGGAGACCTCCACTCGAATCTTCGCGGCGACAGCTTGGCCATTGCTCTTCGCGGGTCGAAACCGCCACGCCTTCGCCGCGAGCTCAGCGGCCGTTGCGAACGGTTCGTCGCCGTCGACGACCCGCGCTCGGTTCACTTGCCCATCGGCGCCGATGGTCAGCTCGAGCAAGACAACCGCGTCGCCATCGGCCCCGGAGGGATAGTCGACGCCGGTCGACGAAGCGGGTTCGGGTGGCGCGAGCTCGGGGCCGGGCGAGCTTTCGGGATCTGGTGAATTCACTCGGGGTTGCCCGTGCGCCGTCGCGCAGCTCAGCACCAGAGTTGCCACTACTCGGCCGACGAAGCTCCGTGACAACACGCCAGCACTTACGGTTCGCTTCGGCGAAGAGTGTCGGTGTGGACGAGCCGAGAGCTCGTCGTCTCGCTGACGCCGAATCGGCGGCCCCCACGCCCGAAAAAGTGAAATACCGTGCAGCATTGGTCAGCGCACCGTCACGATGCCGTCAGGACCGACGATCCTGGTTGTGCTTTCAGCGAAAGCCGAAGAAGGTCGGGGACTTTGAATCCGCGAAACGGGAGAATCCTTCGCTACCGCGTCGACTGGTTTCCACTGGTCGTCGTCGCGCTCCTGTTCGTGGCTCAACTGACGGTTTGGTACTTCGCGCCGCCGTGGCTCGCGGCGATCGCTGCAGCGGGGCTGCTGATCGTCTCGCTGATTTCGGCTCCGATCCACCACAACCATCAGCACATCAACACCTTTTGGAGTCCGACGCTCAATCGGCTTCTCGAGATCCCCCTGGCTCTGCAGACGGGCGTGGGATCCTACGCTTGGGTGCTCCACCACAACCTAGGGCACCATCTGAACTATCTCGAGCAGCATCCCGGCCGTGAAGTGGACGAGTCGCGTTGGACGCGCGGAGACGGCAGTCAGATGGGCCGAGTCGAATACACCCTGCGGTTGTTTTTTCGTCATCCGTTCGACATCCATCGCGTCGGGCGCAAACACCCGGGCATCTACCGCCGGTACCTGTTGTTCAAGCTTCCCCGGTACGCGATCTTAGCGGGGATGGCGTGGGTCAACCCGGTCAATACTTTGATCGTGTTCGTGGTGACCCCGATGTTGACGCTGCTGCACACGAGTTGGGTCACCTACGAGCATCACGCGGGTCTCGACACCGACGTGCCCATGCACGCCAGCCGCAACCGCATCAACGCGCTCTACAATTTCTTGTCGATGAACCTGGGCTACCACACGGCGCATCACGTGAGTCCGGGCCTTCACTGGTCGCGTTTGCCGATCCTGCACGCGCGCATATCTGACCGGATACCCGACAGCCATCTCAACCGCGCGTTCTGGTAGCACTCGCACACCCAGGCGTCGCAGCGGAAACATGCGCGTATTCGTCACCGGCGTCACCGGCTTCATTGGAACTCACTTTTGTCGGCAACTGCTCGGTGCTGGGCACGAGGTCCTCGGGCTCGTGCGCACGCCGAGCAAGCTCGCGGGAGATCTCTCCGAGCGCATCCAAGTCATGCGCGGGGACCTCTCCCTGTTCGATGATCCGCACCTCGAGCTACCCGAAGTCGACGTCGTCGTTCATCTTGCCGCGGTGATCGCAGGCAAGACTCAAAAGGAGTACGCCGAGGTCAACTACGACGCGGTCGAGAGGATGCTCACGGCTTTGCGGGCACAGAAATGGACGCCGCGGCGAGTCCTCTTTGCGTCTTCCCTCGCTGCCGCTGGCCCTTCCGGAAGCGAACCTCTCGACGAGAACGACGAGCCACATCCAGTCGACGCCTACGGTCGCGCCAAGCTCGCGGCCGAAGCACTCATGAAGGCTCAGCCGTTTCCGACCACGTCGTTCCGCCCGAGCATCGTGCTCGGCGCGGGGGACCCGGCGACGCTCACGCTGTACCGAATGGCGAGCTCGGGAGTCGCGGTACTGCCCGGTTTTGGCGAGCAGATGCTGAGCTTCGTGAGTGTGAACGACTTGGTCGACGCAATGATTCTCATGAGCGAGGATGCGAGCGAGCAGCATCGTGTCCTTTTCGTCGCCGCGAACGATGTGACGAGCAACGATGAGCTCATCCGCAGCATCGCCGCGGCGATGGACCGTTCTGTCCGTGTACTGCGGGTCCCGAAGTCCTTGGTGTTTGTCGGCATGCTCGCGTCTACCGGGCTTTCGAAGCTCACCGGCCGCCTCAACCAGCTCGATCTCAAGCAGTATCAGCAGATGACCGCGCCCGCGTTCGTCTGCTCGAGCGACCGGATCCAGAACGAGCTCGGCTGGCGCCCAAAGGACACGCTGGACGCTACGCTCCGAGAGGCAGTCGACGGCTACCGAGCCCTTGGGCAGCTGCCCGCTTAGAACGCGTCAGCGCTCGTCGGGGCCGATGTCGGGGCTCGGCCCGCGCGCTACACCATCGAAGTCGTTGGGCGGGGCGAACGAAGGCGCCGCCCGGTCGATGCAGGCCGTTGCTCCCGCCGTGAGATGGTGGTCGCCCATCCACGTCGCGGAAACGAGCCCGCAAGTGCCCTCCGCGTTGTTGCTGTTTCCCGTGATCATGTTGAGCTCGCCGATGCTGAGCTGGGCTCCCGTCCGGTCTTCGTAGAGGACGCTCGTCGCGCCGACGTCCGTCGGTACGGTGAGCACGTTGTTCTGCACCGACAGTGGCCTGGCGACCGGCGAGCGTTCGCGTATGGCCCACCGAAAAAGACCGGTGCCGGAGTGCACGATGTTGTTGGCGACGTCGCCGGCGGCGATCTGAACGGCGCCGGCTGCTTCGAAGGCCAAACCACTGCTCAGGCCCGTCGGGGAGTCGCCCCCGTGCAGATAGTTGTTCACGATGCGTGTCGACGGTGGCGACGCGAGCTCGGCCATGTTGAACAGCAAAGCGAAGGACTGCACGCCGTCGCCGCCGTAGGCGACGTTGTTGCTGACCACCAGGTCCAGGCCGTTGGCGCCGATGGTTTCGAGGTTGATGCCGACGCAACCGTCGACCACGCAGGTGCCCGGGTGAACTTGATTCGAATCGACGAGACCACCGCCGGAGGAAACGGAGAGCCCGAACGCCAGCGGGTTGCTGATGCCTTCGCCGTCGACGGTGTTCCCGACGATTTCGGTGCCCTGTTCGCAGTTCGAGCACCAGATGCCGCTCGGGGGGTTGTCGCTCGAGCGCGGCATTCTGACCACGTTGTTGCGGATTTCCGGCTCGGCGATTTCGAAGTGGATGGCGTTGGCTTGCCCGGTCGAGCTCGGTCCCCCAATGACGAGGTTGTTCAAGATGAGGGGTCGCGGTCGCGCGCTCGTCCCGAGTCCGTAGATGGCGCGGTCTTCGCCGCCTCCGGCGTGCATGAAGATGATGTTGTCGCGGATGGTGGGTGACCCGTCCGTGATGTCGATGACCGTCGTCGTCACGTTCGTCGTCAAAGTCGTCCCCTCGTTGAACGTGAAGCCCGAGACTTCGGTGCCGCGGGTGATCGAGCTGTCGACGAGGATCCCGAACAGGCCCGAGTCGACGTTGACGACGTTGTTGGTGATGTCCCTTCGCCAATCGATCGGGTCATAGCCGCCGAGCAGGCTCACGCCTTCGAAGAGGATCAACGAGTCACCGATGTCGAACGACCCTGGGGTCCCGTCGCCCGCCGCCACGTAGACGTCGAGATCGGCTGGCCCGCCGCCCCGCTCGATCTCGTCCGACTTGACAATCGCGGCGGCGATGTCGTCGAATGGTGACGCCATCGTGCCGTTGCCCGTGGGCGATCCGAAGGGTGGCGGTGCGGCGAAGGTGCCCTCTCCGCCGCACCCGTCGTCGGCCAGGGCGGAGCTCGCGCAGTCGTTCGTGGCCGCGTCACCGCAAACTTCGGGCGCACCGGGGAACGTGAACGCGCTCGAGTCGTCGCAGTCTCCATCGCAGACGCTGAACCCGTCCCCGTCGTCGTCGGCAGTCGAGCAGGCGTCCCCGCCGGCGTCGCCTCCGCCGGAGCCCGCGGTGCCCGCGCCGCCGGACGAGCCTCCGGTGCCAGCAGTACCGGCGCTGCCGGACGCCCCAGCAGCCGAGCTGTCGAAGGCGCCGGAATCACCGCTCGTGCCTGCGCTTGCCGCCGTCCCCGCGGCGCCAGCTTCCGTGGAAGCTCCTCCGCTGCCATCCACGCCGGCCGCCCCACTGGCGCCGAGGTCGTCGCGAGCGCCGCCGATGGCGACGTCGTCCGAGCAGGCCGCCACCAACGAACCGCAGGAAACGAGCAATGGCCAAACGCGCATGAGCACTAATCGCGATCGGCCAGCCATGCGATCATAGTATCGGCCTTGCGTCGGATCGCTCGTCTGTCGATTTCGTGATCGATTTCAGCGGCGATCCCGATCACCAAAACACCGGAATTTGCGATCTGTGCGCCCTCGCCTTTCCCCCATAGTTTCGGGTGTACTCGCACTCGCGGTCTTCTTGTGGCTCTCGCCGGTGTGGGCCCAGGACTTCGTCGCCGTTCACGTCGAATACACCGCGCCGAGCCCGTGTCCCCCGGCGGCCGAGCTCAGTCGCGCAGTCCAGCGCCGGACCGACAAGGTTCGCATAGTCGGCGCGGACGATGCGTGGGCCCGGAGCTACACGATTGCGATCCGCGAGGACGCTGCTGGCGCCGTCGCGGAGCTGACTTTGCTTCAACCCAATACCCCACCCTCGACCAGAAGCGTTCCCGGCGCGACGTGCGAAAGCGTCGTGCGCGCCCTTGGACTCATCATCGCTCTGGCGGTGGACCCCGAGGCCAAACGCGTTCTCGCCGACGACGACGAGCCCGTCTTGCCGACGCCGCCCTCGGCAACCACTGACCCCCCGCCACCCGAGCCTGCCGCTTCGCCCGAACCCACCGTTGATTCAAAACCGCTCCGGCGACCGGAGGCGTCCCGGTCCAGCGAGCCTCGCGATGTACCACCAAGCCGGCCGAGACCCGCAGATCGGTGGCGATTCGGTGCTGGCGCCCAGGTCGCGCAAGTCGGTGCGGTGGCTCCCGGCGTCACGACCGCGTTCGGCGCCACCCTGGGCGCATGGCGGGATCGGCGCGGAACTCCGGTTGATCCGAGCTTTCGTGCACAGTTCTTCCGGTCTTTGGAACGGAGCGTGACCGTTACCGATGGCCGCGGCGTCTTTCGATGGACGGCAGCGGCCTTGTCAGCCTGTCCGGTGCGGGCAGTCTGGCGCGATCTTCTCGCTGTGACTCCGTGCGCGGTCCTCGAAGTCGGCGCCCTTCGAGTGAATGGCGAAGACACGCCGGAGCCCCAGAGCTCACGGCGGCCGTGGCTCGCGCCAGGTTTGGAGGGCGTCGTGATCTTGAATCCCTCTGGCGCGGTCTTTTTTTGGCTTGCTGGCCGAGCCTCGGTTCCAGCCGTGCGGGCGCGCTATTTCATCATTCCCAACGAAACCGTCTACGAAATGCCGGTGATCACCGCCTCCGGCCACGCGGGGGTGGGCGTGCATTTTCTGTGATCATTCCTGGGACCTCGGGGGATCACCTACTTTGAGACTGCTCGATGTTGCTCACCATGCTCGGTCCAGCTAGCAGCTCGGAGGTGGATAACCCTCCGGGCAGCCACCCTTCGGAGGTGGGACCGGAGCTCGACGCCCGGTCCGCGCCGGTGTCGCGTGACGCCTGGCTGACCGAGGTCGTCGAGCAAAACCTAGACTTCATCTGGAGACTCCTTCGCCGGCTCGGGGTCACTCAGAGCCACGCGGACGACGCGACCCAGCAGGTTTTTGTCGTCCTGGCCGACAAGCTCGACCACGTCGAGCGGGGCAAGGAACGCTCGTTTCTGTTCGGTGTGGCTCTTCGGATCGCGGCGCGGACCCGGCGCGCTGGAGGGCGGCAACGAGCGATGGAGGCTGAAGACGGCCACGATTACGACCAAGTCGACCCGCGGCCGTTGCAAGACGAGCTCACGGACCGACGTCGTGCCGCCGAGCTGCTCGACGACATCCTCGAAACTCTGCCGGAGGAGCTGCGAATCGTGTTTGCCCTTTACGAGCTCGACGCACTCAGCGTTCCGGAAATCGCGGAGATGCTCGACATCCCCCAGGGCACCGCGGCCTCACGCCTCCGGCGCGCTCGCGAGAAGTTCAAAGAGCAAGTGAAGCGCGTGCAAGCACGGTGGGAGCACGAACGAGCTCAAAGGAGGTCACGATGACCACCGAGCGACTCATCGACAGCGACCCGAACGATCTCGAGCGTGTTCTGCTCGAAGCCGGTATCCACGAGCGTCCCGCACCTCGCCTGCGCGGTCGCGTTCTCGGCGCGGTCGGTGTGGGAGTCGCGACGACCGCGGTGACGACGACGGCGACGGCGGCGCTCTTGTCCAAGTTGAACGCGCTCCCGGTGATTGTCTGGTTCGGTGGAGGTTTTCTCTCCGGCGTCTTGACGATGGGGGCCGGTCACGTGGTCGGGGTGTTCGACGGCGAGGCAGAAGAGCGCCGACCGAGCACCGGAGCCGCGGTGGCGGCCCCAGCAGGTCACGCGGTACCACCGCGAGAGGAACCCGGGGCCATTCGGGCGCCGACCGCGACGGACACAATCGAGCACGAGCCGCCGTCGTCCGCTGCCGCGGCGACCTTCGACGACGTTCCGTCGCCCCGCACCGGCGCAGATCGGCACTCGACGACTCGAAGGGCAACGCCGGGTCGCGTTGAAGGTCAGAGCACTCCGCTCGATCGCGCTCGCCCTCGGGATCCCGATCGTCTCGCCGAGGAGGTTCGTTTGCTCGACAACGCGCGCCGGGCGCTCGAAACCGAGAACGCACGAGAAGCCCTGGACGCGCTCCGGGCTCGCGAAAAGAAGTTCGGTGCCGGTGTGCTCGGTCCGGAAGCGACGGCGCTGGAGGTGCAGGCGCTTTTGGCCGACGGCCGACGTGCCGAAGCCGAGGCCATCGGAAGAAGGTTTCTCGCACGTTCGCCGAACGATCCGCAATCCTCGAGGATCCGAGCACTCTTGGCGCGCTAAGCGGTTCGTCAACCAGGGGCGAGCATCAGTTGCACGCCTGGAGCCGCTGTTCCTGCATCTGCGAGCACGTGACCAACTGCTGGCAGTCGACGAGCCAAGGTCCCTGCTCCCCGCAACCCGGAACCAGCCCCACCCATCCGGGCGTCACGTTGCACAATAGGGTTCCACACGTGCCCGTCGCGTTCAATTCCGTTCGTGCGATGCCGTCGCAATCGTAGTCGTAGCTCTTGTCGCCACGATCGCTGTCGAAGAAGGCCGTTTGGCCGGGGTGCACGTCTGGGTTGTTGTCGAAGCAATCGTCGCCGTTGTCGACGTGATCGAGCGGCGCCGTGCATGCGACGACTGGCGTCGACGGGTTGCCGAAGCCATCGCTGTCGGAGTCGACGTAGAAAACTAGAGGCGACGCGCAGTCAGCGGCATCAGGCGTGGTCGCGTCGGCACCAGCATCGCGCTGGGTTGCCCCACCGGAGCCTCCGCCGGACGCCGCGCCGCTCCCGCCGGTTCCCGCGCTGCCGCCGCTTCCCTCCCGCTCCGGGGTGACCGTGGTGGACGAGCAAGCGACCGCCAGTCCGAGCCAGAGCACAGCGCTCCACGGTTTCATGGGGCATCAAGCTAGCACAGCTAGGGAGCGCGCCCTTCTCGCGGGAGTATCTCCAGAATCAGGGATATTGTAGATTTGTCTGGTCCGCCGAAGGCGCGAGCTCGATGCATTCCACGAAAAATCCTACCGCTGTGAGCCCGGACCATCGGTTCGAGCATGCCGAGTTGCGGCGGGTGGCGGCGCTCGGCTTCGTGCGCGCGGAGATTTTTGAGCTGACCGGCTCGCGCCTCAGCCTCGTGGCTTCCTGGTCCGCCACCAAGGCCATCGACGAAGCGTTCGAGCTCACGCCGGCGTACGACCTGAGCGAGGGTCTGCCGGGTCGGGTTCATCAGTTCGGTCGGCCGGAGTGGATCGAGCACGCCGGTACGTCGAAGGCTTTCAAGCGACGCCAACTCGCCGGTCGGGCGAACGTCGCGGCGGTCGCGGGGGTTTCACTTCGGGTGCCTCGCGATGGCGCGGAGCACGAGTGCGCCGTGGCGTTGCTCTTCGACGATGCTCCGATGCAACCATCAGCGAGTGAGTGGGAGAGGGTCAGTCGAGCCGTCGCGACGTTCGCGGAAGTCGCGGTAGAAGTGCCTGAGCTGCCGGTCCGGCTGCAGGTGTGCGACGACCACCCCACCACGCTCGACGCGCTGGCGCGGCTGTTTCAGCGCAGCCGCCACATCGAGGTCGTGGCCACCGCGTCGAATGGCTCGAGCGCTGTCGAGCTCGCTCTCGCGGTTCGACCGGACGTCATCGTGATGGACGCGCGCATGCCGGCCGTTTGCGGCGTCGAGGCGACGCGGGCGATTTGCTCAAAATTGCCACGCACGCGGATCATCGGGTTCACCGGGATCGACTTGCCGGAATACGCGGACCAAATGATTCGCGCCGGCGCCGCGTTGGTGCTTTCGAAGGAGGTGCCGGCCGCGCCGCTGCGGCACGCGGTCGTCGACGCTCACCTCCAGCGCAGACGGCGCCCGGATATCGAACCGTTCCTGCTCGCCTCCGTCGATGATGGAGGCCTCGGTCGAGTTCCTTTGACCGAACGTGAACAAGAGGTCGTGCGGTGCGTTGCCGAAGGCGATTCCAGCAAGGAAATCGCGCTCGAGCTCGACATCTCCGAGCGCACGGTCGACAAGCATCGCGAAAACGCGATGCGCAAGCTGGGGGTGCGGGGTACCGCTGGTCTGACGAGGTGGGCGATTGCGGCGGGGGTCGTCGCCTGGCCCATGCGCCGCGCGCCGGGCTGAGTGGAAACGACCACCTTTTCTGGAATCTGCTAGAGTCTTCGCCCCACTTCGGGCCGCCTCGCAAACTTCGGCCCGTTCAGGAGTCACCATGTCTTTCAAAACCGTCCTGTCCGTCCTCACCCTGGCCCCAGCTCTAGCCCTCTGCGCGTGCGACAAAGGAAAAGAGGCGCCCGCCGAGGCTGCCGCTGCACCCGAGGCCGAAAAGCCGGCAACGCCGACCGCCGCCAAAGCCGACCCCCACGACGAGTTCAACCAGCTCACGCCGGATGAGGTCGAGAAGATGCTGGCCAAATCGGATTGTGTCGCCGTCGACGTGAACTCGGACGAAACGCGCAAGGAGCACGGAATGGTGCCCGGCGCGGTGAAGCTCGCGAACTACAAGGAGCTGAAGGAAGGTGAGCTCCCCGACGAGAAGTCGACGAAGCTCGTCTTCTACTGCGGAAGCGAAAAGTGCTCGGCGGCGCCGAAGGCCGCAACGCTCGCCAAGAAGGCCGGCTACGAGGACGTCAACGTCATGGCTGCAGGCATCAAAGGCTGGGCCAAGGCCGGCAAAGACATCGAGAAGCCGACCAGCTGATCTGCTGGTGATATCTTGATTGTGGTGAGCACGGGCACGCGCCGCGCGTTCCGCTGGGCTTGCCTTCCGCTAGCGCTGGCCGGCTGCCATTCTGCGCAGCCGGTGACCAGCGCTCCGCCGGCTGCGGAGGCGTCGGCTCCTCCAACCTCAGCAGCGTCGGCGGCGCCACTAGCGTCGCCGGATCCGGGTCCGGCGGCTCTACCGGCACACCTCGTCAGCGCCGTTGAAGCGGCGGATCGCTCGGACGCCGACCGGTCGATGGATGCCGGGCGAAAGCCACTGGCACTCCTGGCGTTCATGGACGTGAAGCTCGGAATGAAGGTGGCCGACCTCGGCGCTGGCACCGGGTACACGACCGAGCTCCTCGCGCGCTCGGTCGGATCGACTGGTGTCGTTTATGCCCAGAACAACCAGTTCATTCTCGAGCGCTTCGCGGAAAAACCGCTGACGGCTCGCCTCGCGAAACCCGTAATGGCCCACGTCGTGCGGGTCGATAGAGAGTTCGACGATCCATTGCCGCCGGCAGCGACAAACCTCGATCTCGTCGTCAACGTGCTTTTTTATCACGACACCGTCTGGATGGGTGTGGACAGGCCGCGGATGAATGCCGCCGTCCTTGCTGCTCTGAAGCCCGGTGGCGCCTATGTGATTGTGGATCACGAGGCGAAGAGCGGTCGCGGAGTCGGGGACGTCAAGACTCTGCACCGTATCGAGGAGGCCGTTTTGCGAAAAGAGGTGGAGGCCGCGGGATTCCGCTTCGAATCGGCAAACGACGCGCTTCGCAATCCGGCCGACACGAAAGATTGGAATGCGTCGCCAAGCGCCGCCGGCGACAAGCGCGGCACGAGCGATCGGTTCGCGATCAAGTTCGTCAAACCCGCGAGCTAGTGGTCTGTCTCAAAAGTAACAATCGTAAACCGCCGGCGGCCCCCCCCGGGGTGAGGGCCGCCAGCGGTTACGGGTCGCCACCGCTCTAGCAGACCCTTCTCCTGTTTCCTTGCGGTGCTTCGCACCGCGAGTGCCGCGTCTCCCGCCGAAATCCCGAGCTTTGCGAGAATACGCGCCGCGCGAATTCCCTTCGCGACTTTCGAGACGCGACACTAGTCCGGGGCGACTAGTTCGACGAGACCGTGGCAACCCGTACGCGGTAGTACGTAGGTTCGTCGGTCGGCCCGCTGGAGCGGGAACGTTTCGGCGTTCAGGCTCGTTGCTCCGTGTAAAGTGGCGAGCAACGGATCGCTTCACAGTGAACGCTTCATTCGAAAATGTCGTGGACGTGGCCAGCAAGGTGGCGCACGGCGTCGCCTCGAAGCACGCGGCAGCATGCGACGAGCACGCGGCATGGCCCGAAGAAACTCTGCGGGCGCTTCAGGCGGCAGGAGCTGGGGGGCTGGTCGTGCCGGAGCGCTACGGGGGCCTCGGGCACGGTTTGTCGGGTCTGCTGCGCGTCTGCGATCGACTCGGCGAAGTCGACGCGTCGGCGGCGCTTTGCTTCGGCATGCACTGCGTGGGCACGGCTTGCGTGGCGGCCAAGGCTTCGCCGTCCCAGGCCGAAGAGTTTCTGCGCCCGATCGCGGAGGGGAAACACCTCACCACGCTCGCGCTGAGTGAGCCCGGGTCTGGGAGCCACTTCTACCTACCGCAAGCGCGGCTCGAGAAGACTGAAGAGGGGTACGTCGTGACGGGGTCGAAGTGCTTCGTCACCAACGGTGGCCACGCGGACTCATACGTCGTCTCGGTGGTCGCGGCGGATCCGGACGCGCCTCCGGGCCACTTTTCGATGCTCGTCGTGCCTGCCGACTCTGCGGGCATTCGCTGGGGTCAACCCTGGTCGGGCTGGGGAATGCGCGGAAATGCCTCCCGGAGTCTCGACCTGGACTCGGTGGGCGTGTCTCGTGAGCACCTCCTCGGCGATGAGGGCGAGCAAATCTGGTACGTGTTCAATGCCGTTGCCCCCTATTTTTTGGTGGCGATGGCCGGGACGTACCTGGGGCTGGCCCGGCGCGCCATGAGTGAAGCCGTGGAGCACCTCAAGGGGCGGAGCTACACCCACACGGGCGGCGCGCTGGCTGAGGTGGAAGTGCTGCAGCACAGAACTGGTGAGCTATGGGCCCAGTATCAACGCACGCGCCAGCTGTGTCTGTGGGCTGCGGAAGCCGGGGACGCCGGCGCCCCCGACGCGTTGCCAGCGCTCTGTTCCGCGAAGGCCGAGGTCGCCACGGCTGCGGTGAACATCGTCAACGAGTGCATGACCCTCGTTGGCGGCAGCGCCTACCGAGACGGCTCGGTGCTGACGCGACTGTTGCGTGATGCGCGAGCGGCGCACGTGATGTCGCCGACCACCGACATTCTTTACACCTGGACGGGTCGGGCACTGCTCGACATCCCGATTCTGAGTGGCTGAGGTTCACGCCGGTGCGGGTGACCCTTGTCGGCTGTTTGCCTCCTCTGGAAGTCGAGCTTCGACGGCGGTTACTCGCATGGCGTGAATCGACCCGAGTCGAGGCTAGAGCGTGGGACCTTCCGCTGAAAGACACCCAGGTGGTTCTGCTCGGACCCGCCGTCCCGTCGCCCCTCGTCGTGGCCCAGCGAGTGCATCGTGAATCACCCTCGAGCGAAATCGTGCTCGCGCCACCGAGCGAGAAAGTCGCGTCGCTTTCGGAGTCGCTCAAGACCATCCCTTACGTTCCCGCGTCGATTGCCGTCGTCGCCGCCAACGAAACCGCGAGGGTGGTGACCACGATAGGGTCAGCTTGCTTGCGAGCTCAGGCACGCGCGAGTCTCGACCGGAATCTCCGCGCTCTCGACGCGCAACTGTCGACGCCGCCAATGGCTTCGGTGCCGAAGGAAACGTTGGACCAGCTGCGCGCTCGCATGAAGTTGTTGTCTTCCATCGTGGAATCGAGCGGTGACGCGATCTTGAGCAAGAAGCTCGATGGGACGATAACGAGTTGGAACGATGGGGCAGCGCGACTCTACGGCTACCAAGCGGAGGAAATCGTGGGTCGGAGCGTCGAGACGATAGTTCCGCTCGATCGCCTCGACGAAGTTCACGACATTCACGCGCGGATACGCGAGGGCAAGCGCGTGCCGCCGTTCGAAACCGAGCGAGTCCGCGCCGACGGGATGCGAGTCACAGTCTCCCTCACCGTGTCTCCGATCTTCGATGCTTTGGACCGCGTCATCGGGGCGTCGGCGATCGCTCGCGACGTGAGCGAGACCAAGCGTCTGGTGATGGCCCTCGAAGAACGCACGTGTGACCTCGAGCGTTCGAATAGGGACCTCGAACAGTTCGCCTACGTCGCTTCGCACGATCTTCGTGAGCCTCTCCGAATGGTTTCGGCGTACACCGAGCTGCTCTCGGATCGCTACGGTGACCTGCTCGACGAGCGCGGGCACCGGTATTTGGGGTTCGCTCTCGACGGCGCCACGCGGATGAAGCAACTGATTGGCGATTTGCTCGAATACTCCAAGGTTGGCCACGACCAGGAGCGCTCTCGGGTCGACCTGACGGAAGTCGTAGCTTTGGCTCGAGACAACCTTCAGATTGCGATCGAAGAGTCCGGCGCTCGGATCGAGCATGGGGAGCTACCGTTCGTGGTGGGCGACCGCACGCAGTTGGTCCAGCTCTTTCAGAACCTAATCGACAACGCCATCAAGTTTCGAGGCGCCGAGCGGCCGATGGTCCGCATCGGCGCTCGACGCGAAGACGACGACTTTTGCAGAGTCACCGTCGCGGACGATGGAATTGGCATCGAAGAGCGTTTTGCAGAGCGAGTGTTCGTGATTTTTCAGCGACTCGGGGGCCGGGAGGCGCCAGCGGGTAGCGGCATCGGGCTCTCGGTGGCGAAAAAAATCGTCGAGGGGCACGGCGGACGAATTTGGGTAGAATCAGAGCTGGGATGCGGCACGACGTTCAACTTCACACTCCGCTACGCGAGCTCAGTTGGGGAGGCATCATGACGACGGTAGACATCTTGATGGTCGAGGACAATCCAGGAGACGTCGAGCTGACGCGGGAGGCACTCGAGAACAGTCGAGTCGTTCGCGAGTTGTTCGTCGTGGACAATGGCGACGAAGCCCTGGAGTTTCTCAGGCGCGAGGGTCGTTTCCCCGATGCCCCTCGGCCGGATCTGATCTTGCTGGACCTCAACCTTCCACGCATGAGCGGGCACGAGTTGCTCGAAATCATCAAGAGGGATGCGGCGCTCTGCGCGATCCCGGTCATCATCTTGAGCTCGAGCGCTTCTGCGATGGACGTCCTGGCGAGCTACGAAGCCAAGGCCAACTGCTATTTGACCAAGCCAGGCGACTTCGGTGGCTATGTCGCCATGCTCGCCAAGATGGAGGATTTCTGGTTCGGATTCGCCAAGCTGCCGCCGAAGCACGCTACTGCGTGACTCACGCTTCCCGAGGTTGCCCTTCGGATTCTCGGTCGCGGTCGAGGAGCTCGCGCACTCGTGTCAAAAGGGCGCTCACCAAGAACGGTTTGTAGATGATGCCCGCCTCGCCGCAGGGGTCGTTGCGAAATGGAGTAGCCAATCGACCGAGCGTCGATGGTGATCTTGCTCAGATAGTCTTGTGCACCAATGGCGACGCATTCGTGGACGACGATTCGAGAATGCGCCGTCAAAACTCTCATCAGGGTCCCCCGGGAGGGCCTACGCGATCTTGCGTAGGCCCTCGTACTGATGTTCGTCACCGGCACTCTTGGGTGCGCGTCTCCTCGTTGGCCGTGCAGATCCCCACTCCTGAGCAGCTCAGTATCCACTGCGCCGCCGCTCCACATGCCGGAACGCTCGCCAGCGGCGACCAACCGACGGTCGACGCGCAGGTGGCGCCCTGGCAGGCGCCGGCGTCGGGCCAGCGCACCGTGGCTCCGCCGCTGCAGTCGTAGTCGAAGCTGCCATCTCCTCGGTCGGTGCCGAAGAACATGGTTTGGCCCGGCTTCGCGTCGGCGTTCGAGTCGAAGCAATCGTCGGAGTTGGTGACGAAGCCGGAAGGAGCGGAGCAGGCGGTCTGTGAGTTGGCCGGATCGCCGAAGGTGTCACCGTCCGAGTCTCGGAAGAAGACATCGGTGCAACCGCCCCCGGAGCCACCGGTGCCTGCCCCGCCGCCCGTGCCGCCCGTGCCGCCACCCGAGCCGCCCGAGCCACCAGTTCCACCGCCCGAGCCGCCGGTTCCACCGCCCGAGCCGCCGCTGCCGGCCGACCCGGCCGAGCCGCCCATGCCGGAGCTGCCTGCCATGCCGGCCATGCCCGCGGCGCCACCCATGCCCGGCGCGCCTCCGAGACCGGCGCCGCCGCAGGACGCGCGGTGGCCGCGCTCGACGCATTCGTTCATCGAGTCGCAAGCGATCGGATCGTCGAACCCGTCACCGACGGCGTTGCACTCGCGCACGTCCCCGTTTTCGCAGCGGGATTGATCGAGGTCACAAACGTCGAGTACACAGGCGGTATCGACGCAGTGATAGATCTCTGGGCAATCGGCGTGTCGACGACATTCGACACACTCTCTGGCATCTCGATCGCACAGCAGGCCTTGGTCCGTGCACTCGTTGTCTGAGTCGCACTCGATGACCTCTACGCACTTCTGACCGACGCAGCGATTCATGTCACCGGAGCAATCGGCATCGACCGTGCACTCCGGATCGGCTTGGCAGACATTGTCCCGGCACTCCGCGCCGTTGTCGCAGTCGGCGTTGACCACGCAGTCGACGCATTGTCCAGCGTCCTCGTCGCAGATGCTCCGGCCCCCCGGCGCGCTGACGCAGTCGCGGCTGTTGGAGCATGTGACGATCTCTTGACACTGTCGATCGTCGCACCGGTTTCCAGGCTCGCAGTCGTGGTCGAACAAACATTCGACGCACTCCTCCGCCAGCGGATCGCAGCGTCCGTCGGGGCACCCCTCGGCGCCGCAAGGGTCGGAGCTCGCGTCCGAGCCAGCGTCGCTGCCGGGATTGAGGTTTCCGTCGCCGCTACCCCCACTGCTGCATGCGGATGCCACGGCCAAAGCCACCAAAGTCGTCAAGATTCCACGTTTCATTTGATACCCTCCGAGGTTCGTCGTTCGCCGCGACTGGCGGCTTGCGAATCACCGTGGCATCCGGGGCAATCGCGACCGAGATGTTGAATTCCGACACCCCCGTCGGATTCCGAATCGCACCCGCGGGAGCCGGCGGAGGTCCGGAGAACCCCGGAGGACAAGTACGCAGTAGGGTGACTGCGCGACCGGCCTTCGGAACTTCAGCTCTTACGTCAGCGGGCGTGCTTGCCGTAACCTGTTAGTCGTGCGGCGTTTTGCGTCCCTGCTCGGCCTCGCGGTGTCGTACTACATTGCGGCCCGCCTGAGTCTGCTCTTGGCGATCCCACCGGGGTTCGCGACGCCGGTTTGGCCAGCAGCGGGGATCGCGCTCGTTGGCGCTCTCTTGCTCGGCCGCCAAGCGTGGCTCGCCGTGTTGCTTGGCTCCGCTCTTGTCAACGTCGAGGTGGCTGTGGGCGCTGGCGCCTCACTCAGTACCGCGTCGTTGGCGGCGGCGCTCATCGGAGTCGGTGCGGCTCTTCAGGCGTTGGCCGGGGCCGAGCTCGTTCGTCGCTTCGTCGCGCAGCCCCAATCGCTGATCGAAGCGCGCGATGTCGTGCGCTTCTTGGTCTTGGCTGGTCCGGTCGCTTGCGTCGTCAACGCTCTGGTCGGGCCGGCGGCCCTGCTCGCGACGGGGACTATCGAAAGCGCCGCGTACTTTTCGCAGGCGGTGACGTGGTGGGCCGGAGACTTGCTCGGGGTCGTCTCGCTTGCACCAGTGGCGCTGGCCGTGTTGGCTCGACCGTCGAATGCATGGCGGCAAAGGCGGTACACGGTGGCCGTTCCGTTGTTGGGACTGTTTGCCCTGTCGGTCGTCGCCTATGTCGCGACGAGTCGGCACGAAGAGCGTCGCATGCAGAGCGAATTCACTGCCCGAGCGCAGGCCGTCGCAGACGCGGTGCGCCAGAGGGTGGCGATTTCCATCGCGACCGTCGAGTCGGTCGCCGCTGCTTTCGAAACCACTCCGGAGATGAGTCCTGAGCGGTTCGAAATGTTCGCCAGTGGCGCGCTCGAGGCAAAGCGGGCTCGAGCCCTCGAATGGATTCCGCGCGTGCGCCACGCCGACCGGGAAGCCTTCGAGAGAGAGCTTCGTCGGGCTTCCGGGGTCGGAATTCTGGAGCGCACCAACGGACGACTGGTTCGCGCCAGCGACCGCGCCGAGTACTATCCAGTCCGTTTCGTGGAGCCCAACGCCGAGAATCGGCGTGCGCTGGGATTCGACCTTGCTTCCGAGCCCACGCGCCGCGAGGCGATCGAGCGAGCGCAACGGTCGGGGGTGCCCGTCGCGTCGGCACCAATAGATCTCGTGCAGAGATCGGGTTCAGGGGAGGGCGCCGGGGTTCTGATTCTCGCGCCGGTCACCGAGTCCAGTCCGGGGGATCCGACAGGCGTGCGCGGATTCGCCCTCGGAGTCTTGCGGGTGGGGGCCCTGGCCAGAAGCGCAGCTTCGGAGCGGATCGAGCACCCGATCGATCTCGAGATTACGGACGAGGGTTCGGGACAGGAGATGTTCAGCACTTTCGGTAAGGACTCCACTCGACGATTCGTCGAGTGGTTGCCCATCGATGTGGGTGGACGGAAGTGGATGATCGAAGCTCGCGCGGGCCCGGCCTACTTGGCTGCCCTCCCCAGCTGGGAGGCGGCGGCAGTCTTGCTGTCCGCTACGGCCATCACGGCGCTAGTCGGGGCGTTGCTACTCATCGTGACCGGGCGGTCTACCGCTGTCGAACGGCTCGTGACCGAGCGCACGGCCGAGCTCAGCGAGGCCAACGAAAAATTGGCTCGCGGTGAGGAGCGCTTTCGCGATTTGCTGGACGCCGCGCCCGACGCGATCGTCAACATCGATTCGACCGGGTCGATCGTGCTCGTCAACGCGCAAGCCGAAGCGACGTTCGGCTACGAGCGTACTGAACTGGTGGGGCGACCCGTCGAGTTCTTGCTCCCCGAGACCCTGCACCGGGTGCACGAGGCTCATCGAAGTCGCTACCTCGAGGAGCCGTCAGTGCGGCCGATGGGTGTCGGAGTCGACCTCCGCGGAAGACGGAAGGACGGCACCGAGTTTCCCGTCGACATCAGCCTGAGCCCGATCGAGACGGCGGAAGGCCTCGTCATCACCGCGGCAATTCGGGACGTCTCGGAGCGCCGCCGGTCGGAGCGTTCTTTCGAGTTGCTCCGTGAGATTGCGATCGCGTCGAACAGTACGGATTCTGTCGAAGACGCGCTGCTCGCGTGCGTGAAACACGCGGGAGCCCTCACGGAATGGCCGGTGGCGCACGTCTACGAGGTCAACCAAGAAACTGGCGATCTCCACCCGACCGACATCTGGCAAATCGACGACGAAGAGCGCTTTCGTGAGTTTCGGCGGATCACGATGAGCACGACGTTTGCGGCGGGAGAAGGCTTGCCGGGCCGGGTGCTCATGGAGAAGCGCCCGGTGTGGCTCGAGGACGCGAGGCAGCACGAAAACTTCCTGCGTCGCGATGTCGAAAACGACCTCGTGCGTGCCGCCTTTGCGTTCCCCGTCGTCGTCGGCGACGAGGTGACGCACGTCGTGGAGTTGTTCAGTGTGGAGCCTCAGCCTCGGGACGCCCGACTGCTAAGTATCGTGGAGCAAATCGGAACACAGTCTGGCCGGGTAGTCGAACGAGCCCGGGCGCTCGACCAGGGCTACTACGCTGCGGCGCTGGAGAGGAGCAACCGTGAGCTTCAGCTTTTTGCCCACGTCGCGTCGCACGATCTCCGAGAGCCGCTCCGCATGGTCACCTCGTTTCTCGGGCTTCTGTCCGAACGATACTCCGCCCAGCTCGACGATCGTGCCCAGCGCTATATCGGCCATGCCGTGCAGGGGGCGGACCACATGCAGCGGCTTCTCCAGTCGCTGCTCGAGTACAGTCGGGTCGAAAGCCGCGGGAGTACCTTCGCGCCAACGGATCTGGACAGGGTGTTCGACAAGGCCGTCGGCAATCTCCGTGAGGCGATTCTCGAGAGCGGCGCCCGCATACAAAAGTCCGTGGATTTACCCACTATTCCAGGCGACGAAGCGCAGCTCGTGCAGGTGTTTCAGAACCTCTTCAGCAACTCGATCCGGTTTCGGCGTGACGAGCCGCCCGAGGTGACGGTCAAGTGCCGACGAAAGGGGTCGCTCTGGGAGATCACGGTGTCGGACAACGGGATCGGACTGGACATGACCTACGCCAATCGCATCTTCGAAGTCTTCGAACGGCTGCACACACGAGAGGAATACCCTGGCACCGGCGTGGGATTGGCCATCTGCAAGAAAATCATCGAACGGCACGGCGGGCGGATCTGGGTGGAATCCCAGCCCGGGCATGGCGCCGGCTTCCATTTTTCAGTTTCGTCTCGGACGAGAGAGGTCGCAAGCGATGGCGCAGAAGCCCGCACGATGGATTCTCTTGGTTGAGGACAATCCCGGCGATGTGTTGCTGATGGAGGAAGCCTTCGAGACCGTTTGTCCCGAGCACCGCGTCCTGATTGCCAAGGACGGGGCCGAAGCTGTCGACATGGTATGGCGCCGCGGTCGTTTTCACGATGCCCCGCGGCCTGACCTGATTCTGCTCGACCTCAACCTCCCCAAAAAGTCCGGGACGGAGGTTCTGCGCGAGCTGAAAGGCGATGCGAGGTATGCTCGAATACCTGTGATAGTTTTTTCCAGCTCGAGCTCGGATATCGACGTGCAGGACTGCTATTCGACGCATGTCAACGCGTACGTCCCCAAAGCGGACAATCCCGCGGAGCTCGTGCAGAACTTACGCTCACTCGCCGGCTTCTGGCTCACCACCGCGCGGTTACCGGAATGAGTCGCGCCCGTGCCCTCGAGGGAACTCGGTACCTGACGGCGGTGTCGGCGTCGCCTGGCGTGCCGACCCTGCCGGAGCTTCGCGGGGCGATGGCGCGGCCTCCGGCATTGTCTGCGCGTGTGCCCCGGGGCGTTTCCGACGGCGAGGACGGGACGAGTCCTGGCGACCATGCGATTGCGCTGTTGCTCATCGAAGACAATCCGCTCGACGCCGAGCTCGTCGAAGAGTTCTTGGGCGCTTCGGACACCCGCTTCGAGGTGACTCGAGCGTCCAGGCTGCGGGACGGCTTGAGAGAAATCGAAGCCCGCCCCTTCGAGATCGTGTTGCTCGACCTGCGGCTTCCGGACGGATCGGGACTGGACGCCTTGGGCGACGTCGTCAAGCACGCCGGCGGGGCGCCAGTGGTGGTTCTGACGGGGATGAATGACGAGTTTCTCGCGTCGCGGTGCCTCGAAGCCGGGGCCGACGACTACGTCGAGAAGGACAAGCTCGAAGTATCGGTTCTGCGGCGGGCGATAGGTCACGCACTCGCCCGTGCCCGTGCCCGAGACCTCAATCGACGCCTCGAACACGCGGATCGCTTGGCCACACTCGGAAAGCTCGCTGCAGGTGTGGCGCACGAGATCAACAATCCGGCGGCGTTTCTTCAGATAAACCTCGACGAGCTCGCCGAGCGAGCGACCGAGGTCCGCTCCACCCTGCGTCGCGCGTCGGGTGTGCAGCAGCGGGCGCTTCGCAATCTCGAGACGATGGAAGGGTTGATAAAGGAGTCTCGCTTGGGGCTGGAACGCATCGTTTCTGTCGTGCGCGAGCTCGGTCCCTACTCGCGTACCGAAGCCGATGCGGTGGAGCTCGTCGACTTGGAGCAATTGAGCCGCGGTGCCTCGACCATGGTGATGCACGAGCTCAAGCCCCGGGCTCGGCTCGTGCTGGACTTCCATCCGGTATCGAAGGTCGCCGCCCATCCAAAGAAGCTCGGTCAGGTGGTGATCAATCTGTTGGTCAACGCGGCCCATTCGATCACCGAAGGGCACCCGGAGAAGAACGAGGTTCGGATCGGGACCCGTACCGAAGGCGCTCGAGTCGTGCTTTTCGTGGAGGACACCGGGTGCGGGATCCCGCCGCGGCTTCGAGAGAGCATTTTTCAGCCGTTCTTCACCACCAAATCGCGATCCGTGGGCACGGGGCTCGGGCTGCCGATCGCGGCCGACATCGTGCGCAGCTACGGCGGTGAGATTCGGATGACGAGCACGCCGGGTCACGGCAGCCGTTTCGAAATCGTGCTGCCGACGCAACGGCCTGCCGAAACGGGGGCGAGCTCCGTGCGCCGTCTCAAAGCCGTGGCGGCCACTCGACGTCTGCGAATCTTGATCATAGACGACGAGCGCGCGTTGGCTTCTGCTCTCAAGCGGTCATTGACAGCGCACCACGACGTCGAAGTCGAGAATGACGGCCAGGCTGCGATTGGTCGACTCGATCGAGATGGCGCTTTCGACGTGATCCTGTGCGATCTCATGATGCCCGGCCTAGATGGCATCGACGTGCTCGACCACGTTCGAAACCGGCACCCCGAGCTCTCGAGCCACTTTGCGTTCATGAGCGGCGGGGCATTTACCGAGCGTGCCGACGAGGCGCAGCGAAACCCGACCGTCCCGTTGATCTCGAAGCCAGTAGAGTTGCCGACTCTGCTCGAAACCATCGAGCGGCTGGGTTCGCGTCCGGAGCGGTCGGGCTCGGATTGAGCGCACGTTCCGCCGCGGCGCCTCACGGTTTCGTTTCGAGTATCTCCACTGCTCCGTCTCGCCGCGGATCGGCGGCGCCCGTCCAAGCGTTTTGCTCGAGTGCGACCGCGTGAACGCCGCCGAAGTAGGCGCTGAGACGGCCTCCGCCGTAGCGCTTCGGCGCGCGCTGGACCTCGAACTGGTGATCCACGAGGCCTCGTTCGGTCGGCGGCAGCGGATCTTCCACGAATGCTCGCCCCTCGGCGTCCGCATGCACACGCGGTCGCCCGACGCACTGCTGGATGTCGCGGACTTCATCCACCCAACACTGCACGACCTGAACCACGGCGCTGATGATGCGCGCGCTACCGGGGCTGCCCAAGACGAGCACCGGCTTGCCATCAATCGACAGAATCGTCGGGCTCATCGAAGAGTACGGCGCGGCCCGAGGCCGCAACCGAAACGGATGTGGTTTGGATGTGACACGGAGCTCGTGCATGTAGTCGTTGAAGAGAAACCCGAGCGTCGGGTGCGCGACTTTTGCTCCGAACATGGCGTTGATGCTCGCGGTGACGCTGACCGCGAAGCCCGTCGCATCGACGACGGAAAAGTGTGTGGTTTCCCCACCGGTTTCGTCGCTTGGCGGGTGTCGTGATTCGATGGATTCTCGCTCGAGCTTCGCGGCGTGCTCTTTCGACGTGCGCACGTCCGTCTCCTCGCGAAAGTGCAAGAGGTTCTGGACAGGCGCACGCCGTCGCTCGCGATGCGCCAACGCGAGCGCCTCGGCCATGTGGATTTCACGCCGCTTGCCTCGGAGATCTTCAGGGGAGTGCCGCTCGAGCAAGTTCAACGCCAGAAGCACGACCCACCCACCACCCGGCGGGGTCTGAGTCGAGACCGTAACGCCGCGATAGGTGCCGGTAAGCGGGGCTTCTTCGCTTCGTGGTGGGATCTCCGCGAGGTCTTGCTTCGAGAGCCAAGAGTCGTTGGCGCGGGCGTCCTCGAGGATCTCTTGGGCGATGTCACCCGTGTAGAACGAATCGGGGCCACCGCGTGCCAGGCGGGCGAGGGTTTTCGCCATCGCGGGCTGTTGCCACGTCGCGCCGACGACCGGCGCCTGCCCCTCGGCATCGAGAAACATCGCTCGGGCACCGCCGTCGTCGCGCAACGCTTTTTCCCGCCCCTTCCAGACGTCCGCGCGGAATGCGCCCACCTCGAACCCCGACTCGGCGTAGCGGTGCGCCGGCTCGATGGTCTGTGCCCAGGTGACCCGGCCGCTTCCGTGGTTTTCGAACAAGTGCGCGAGCGTTTTGATGCTCGTCGGGACCGTTGACGCGTTCCGCCCGACGAGGGACTCGCGCTTGGCGTCGAGCGGCGTTGCTCGGGGTGCCACGCTCGTGCCATTGATGACCAACGGCTTGCCGTCGGGTGGATGCACCAGCACCTGAAGCTGCCCACCCAGCCCGCTCATCGCTGGCTCCGTCACGCCGAGGGCGAATGCGACGGCCACGGCTGCGTCGGCCGCGTTTCCTCCGGCCTCGAGCACTCGCCTTCCCGCCGTTGCCGCTTCCGGGGTCGCGGCGGCGACGACCGCCCTCGCAGGGCTCGGCGCTGACACCTCGGGGGTCGCGGGCGGACTGGGTCTGACGGTGGTCGGGCTGCCTGCGCAGGCCGACGCCGCGAATACGAGGCTGAGCGCCGCTGTGCACCAGTACATGAGCAAGGGGAGCATCGATGCGAACGTGTGGCTCGTCCAGGTGCCCCCGAGCTCCGACCGCCGCTCTGCGCCAGGTCCTCTCGAGAGGGCTGGAGCGCCGTCACGGCGGAGCCTCGGACAGTCTGAAAACACTGGCTTTTCTGGTGATGAGCGCCCCCCCTGGCCCGTTCTTCTCAAGCTTTGCGCTGGGGAACCGTTTTCAGAGCGTCGGTTCACGGCGCAAGGCCATGTCTACTGCACTAAAGCTCGTCGAAAGTACTCCTGCTCCAGCAGGCCGGGTGCTGTTCGTCGATGACGAGCCGACCGTCTGCCGGAGCTTTTCACGCGCCGTCGAACGGCTGGGATACCGGGTGGACACCGCGGCCTCGGCGGCACATGCGATCGCCTTAGTCGAGTCTCGGAAGTACGAGGTGGTCGCCTGTGACTACCAGATGCCGGACTTGGATGGGCTCGAGCTCATCGAGCACCTCCGAGCGAAACACGCAGGCCTCACCTACGTGCTCGTCACGGGCGCCTCTGACCTCAGGCTACCGGACAGTCAGTCCCCGGCTGGGGACATCGCGGCCGTCATCAAGAAACCGTGGGACCAGCAGCATCTGTCCGAGGTTCTGAGCTTCGCGATGACGCTCCAGGAGGGGCGACAAGAGGCGTCCGCCCTGGTCCGGAGCGCAACCTGCGTGGACGACCCGACCGCGGTGCTTCTGGTCGAGGACGCGCCAGCAGACGTTTACCTGACGTGCGAGCTGCTCGACGACGGCGAGGTCGGTCGCTTCGACGTCACCGTCGCTAGTAGTCTGAGCGCAGCGTTCGACGAGCTGGGGCGAGAACACTTCGATGTGATTCTCGCTGATCTTTCGCTGCCCGATGCCCGCGGCATCGACGTGGTTCTGCGGTTGCGAACCGCGACGGATGTTCCCGTCGTGGTGTTGAGTGGCTCCACCGACGAAGATCTCGCGACTCACGCGGTCAGAAGGGGAGCACAAGACTACCTGGTGAAGGGGGAAGTGAGCGCCGACCGCTTACGCCGCGTGATCCGTTACTCGCGAGAACGGAAACGGTCGATGCGCCGTCTCACCGGCATGGCGTATCTCGACGAGCTCACCGGGCTGCCGAACCGCCGGTTGTTTTTCGATCGGCTCTCCCACGCTCTAGCCTCGGCGAAACGACAGGGACACCGTGTTGCTCTGCTCTACGCCGATCTCGATGGCTTCAAGGCGATCAACGACACCTTCGGCCACGACGCTGGAGATCGCGTCTTGCAGCTGGCCGCGTCGAGGTTCTCGAGCTGCTTGCGCGATTGCGACACCGTCGCGAGGATGGGCGGAGACGAATTTGCCCTCGTGTTGACGGACTGCGGCACTGATGACGACGTGCGCGGAGCCATGGATCGAATCCGGGAGGCGATGCAAGAAGCGACGCCCGAGAGCCCCACCGGGCTCGGCTTGAGCTTGGGTTTCGCCGTCTATCCCGACGACGCCAGTGGGACCGAGGAGCTACTCAGCGCGGCTGACCAAGGGATGTACCGCGTCAAGAAGGCGCGCCGACGAGGTGCCGTGCAATCGGGACCCGTGGCTCGCTGGTCGCTGGGCGCGCACGACTCCGACTGAAATCGGGCGCGGCGTCAGCCGCCATCGAAGCGCAGCTCGAAGCGGCAATTGCGGGCACCGGAGCTGATGCAGTCGAGTCTACGGACCGACTGAAGCTCGATCCCCTTCATGTTCTTCCAGACCTCTTCGAAGGCGCCCCAGGTTCCTCGGCACAGGGCCGGGCAATGCCCACCCCAATCCACGATGGTGTTCTGGACGACGCCCGGCTCGACGATCTCCGCGACCAAGTCCCCCGTGTTTCGGTACTTCTTCCAGTTCGCGCTCGAGTAGCGCACTGCTAGCCGCGGCGTGACGAGGATCCGCGCGATGGCCATGCCGATGCCCCCGAACTGATGCGTCATACCGCGCCTGCCGACCTCCTGAGCGACCTCGTGAACCGGTCGGTCGAGCACCGTGGCGGCGACTTCGACGATTTCCGCCGCGTGGCGTTCGGAATACCAGTCGGTGGCGATCAGCCGCTCGGTGTGGTGCTCGCGCGCTTCGGGCGTGAGGCGCTCGAGGAGCTCAGCGCGGGCGTCTTCCGTGCCCAAGAGGTCGTGGAGCGCTTTGCGGCTGGCCAGGGCCAAGCGACCCTTCCAGCACGGCTCGGTCGGCTCCGCTCGTTTCCGCCACATCCCACGTCCGATTTACCACGGGGACCGCCGATCATCGCCGGCTTGCGCACCGGACGCAGCCCATTCGTGGGAACCTGTCCGCCGGGTCGGTGTCA